>NZ_RPSE01000152.1:0-12968 GCF_003949955.1 Streptomyces sp. WAC05292 | reverse complement strand
GCCGTGCCCTCCCCCGCCACCGCCGAGTGGTCGGGCAGGGCGGCCGCGGCTTCCTCGCCGCCCCGCTTCGGCGAGGACGACTGCAGCGCCATCCCCCCGGTCGTACGGAACAGTTCGTCGGCTCCGGGCAGACTCACTCGGCGTGACACCGGGCGAGCACCTCCCTGGCCAGTTGGCGGTAGGCGGCGGCACCGACGGAGTTCGAGGCGTACGTGGTGATCGGCTCGCCGGCGACCGTGGTCTCCGGGAAGCGCACGGTGCGGCCGATGACCGTGTGGTAGACGTGGTCGTCGAACGCCTCGACGACGCGCGCCAGCACCTCGCGGCTGTGCACCGTGCGGGAGTCGTACATCGTGGCGAGGATGCCGTCGAGCTCCAGCTCCGGGTTGAGCCGCTCCTGCACCTTCTCGATGGTCTCGGTCAGCAGGGCCACGCCGCGCAGCGCGAAGAACTCGCACTCCAGCGGGACGATGACCTTGTGGGCCGCCGTCAGGGCATTGACGGTCAGCAGGCCGAGCGAGGGCTGGCAGTCGATCACGATGTAGTCGTAGTCGTTCATCAGCGGCTTCAGGGCCCGCTGGAGCGTCGACTCGCGCGCGACCTCGCTGACCAGCTGCACCTCGGCGGCCGACAGGTCGATGTTGCTCGGCAGGAGGTCCATGTTGGGGACCGCCGTCTTCAGCAGCACCTCGTCGGCCGACATGCCCCGCTCCATGAGCAGGTTGTAGACCGTCAGGTCGAGTTCCATCGGGTTCACGCCGAGGCCCACGGACAGCGCGCCCTGCGGGTCGAAGTCGACGAGGAGGACCCGCCGCCCGTACTCGGCGAGTGCGGCGCCCAGGTTGATGGTCGACGTGGTCTTGCCGACGCCGCCCTTCTGGTTGCACATCGCGATGATCTTCGCCGGACCGTGGTCGGTCAGCGGACCCGGGATCGGGAAGTACGGCAGCGGACGTCCGGTCGGGCCGATCCGCTCGCGGCGCTGGCGGGCAGCGTCGGGCGCGAGGGTGGCCGCGTACTCGGGGTCGGGCTCGTATTCCGCGTCGGGGTCGTAGAAGTGCCCCTCGGGCACCTGGTCGTAGTCGGCGAAACCAATGGGCGCATCGCCGCTGTGGTCGCCGGCCGTGGAGTTCACGTCTAGGCCGTCCATGCTCTTTTGGGGCGTCGTCATGTGCTGGTGGTTTGCGAACGTGCGGACTGCGACGGAGCCGACCGCTTCGAGCCCGGCCGGACCCTGGCCCCGCTCGGGCGTCCCTGCGCGACCACCCCCAGGAGTAAATGTCGACTCATTCACAAGTCGTCTTACCTCCTCGGATGTGACCAGGACACTTATCGATAGGTCAGCGTGGCACCATGCCGACGGTTGGCGACTCTATGGCGTGTCACCGCCCAGCGGCAACACAATCCACCGGACCGGCAACGATGTGTCGGCAACCGAACACCGCTCTGTCAAGGGCGTCGGACCCGTCACTGTGAAGTTTCGCAGGTGTGCGAAAGGGTTAAAGGGCTACCTTTGAGGCGAGTTGGGCCCGGCCGGCCCGCTCGCGGCAAACGCGCCCGGCCGGACCTTGCGCGCAAGGTCCGGCCGGGGACGTGAGATTGACGTCAGTCGTTGACGGGTCGTACGGCTCAGCCGAGCAGCGTGCCGATCTCGACGGTCTCGAGGCCGTGGGCCTCGGCGACCGGACCGTAAACGACCTTGCCGTCATGGGTGTTGAGGCCCAGGGCGAGCGCCGGGTCGCGGCGCAGCGCCTCGACCCAGCCCAGGTTCGCGAGCTGCACGATGTAGGGCAGCGTGGCGTTGGTGAGGGCGTAGGTGGAGGTGTTCGGGACGGCGCCCGGCATGTTGGCGACGCAGTAGAAGACCGAGTTGTGGACCTGGAAGGTCGGCTCGGCGTGCGTGGTCGGACGGGAGTCCTCGAAGCAGCCGCCCTGGTCGATCGCAATGTCGACAAGGACACTTCCGGGCTTCATCTTGGCGACGAGCTCGTTGGTGACCAGCTTCGGGGCCTTCGCACCCGGGATCAGCACGGCGCCGATGACGAGGTCGGCCTCGACGACGGCCTTCTCCAGCTCGTAGGCGTTGGAGACGATGGTCTTGACCTTGGTGCCGAAGATCTTGTCGGCCTCGCGGAGCTTGTTGATGTCCCTGTCGAGCAGGGTCACGTGGAAGCCCATGCCGATGGCGATCTGGACCGCGTTCCAGCCGGAGACGCCGCCGCCGATGACGACGCACTCGCCGGCGTGGGTGCCGGGGACGCCACCCGGGAGCACGCCGCGGCCGCCGGCCGAGCGCATCAGGTGGTAGGCGCCGACCTGCGGGGCGAGGCGGCCCGCGACCTCGGACATCGGGGCGAGGAGGGGCAGCGCGCGGTTGGCGAGCTCGACCGTCTCGTAGGCGATGGCGGTGGTGCCGGACTCCAGCAGGGCGTCCGTGCACTCGCGGGAGGCCGCCAGGTGCAGGTAGGTGAAGAGCGTCTGGTCCTTGCGGAGGCGGTGGTACTCCTCCGCGATGGGCTCCTTGACCTTCAGCAGCAGGTCGGCGGTCGCCCAGACCTCGTCGGCGGTGGGGAGGATCTCCGCGCCCGCGGCCACGTACTCGGCGTCCGAGATCGAGGAGCCGACACCGGCGTTCTGCTCGATGAAGACCTGGTGGCCGTTGCGGACCAGCTCATGCACGCCGGCAGGCGTGATGGCGACCCGGAACTCGTTGTTCTTGACCTCGCGGGGGATGCCGACCTTCATCGTCGATCACGGTCCTTGGCTCAGGGGATTTTCGGGGCACTTCCATACATACCCGTCCACAAGGCGCGCAACGGGATGCACCACGAGATGACGTGGTGGAGCCAGTCTAATGAAGGATGAGGCGCTGTCTAGCCTTGCAAACCAATAATCTCAGTCGTTACCACTGCGGATTTCGCAGGCCGCGGGGTCGTCTCCCAGCAGTCTGTCAGCCGCCGAGCGGTGCAGCCGGGCCGCCGCGGGATCGCCCAGCCGGTCGAGGGTGTCGGCCAGCCTGACCTGGAGCGCGGCCTGCAGCCGCAGGTCCCCGGCGCGGCGCGCGAGCTCGACCGCCTCCCGGCACGTGTGCAGCGATTCCTCGGGCCGTCCGGCGTACTCCTGGATCCGGGCCATCTCGCTCAACGCCTTTGCCTGGCCGGGGACATCGCCCAGCTTCCGGTAGCCGGCGGCGGCCGCCCGCCAGGCGCGCAGCGCGTCCCCGTACCGGCCGGCGTGGGTGTGCGCGTTGCCGAGCCGCCCGTACAGCCGGGCCTCGTCCGCCCGCTCCCCGCGGGCCAGCGCCTGGGCCAGGGCGCGGCCGAACCAGTCGGCGGCCCGGTGCCAGTCGGAGAGCTCCTGGTAGGCGCCGCCTACGGATTCCATCGCGCGGCCCGTCGCGTACGGGTCGTTCGCGGCCCGACCGGCGTCCAGCGCGGCCCGGTAGCGCTCCAGGGCCTCCCGGGTCCGGCCCGTCTCGGCGTCGAGGTCGGCGATGTTCAGCAGGGCCGCGGCCTGCTCCCGGTACAGGCTGCGCCGCTCGGCGACGTCGAGGACGAGCCGGTGCAGCCCGTACAGCTCGGGTGCGGCGGCCGCGGTGCCCCGGTGCTCGGCCAGGGCCCGGACCAGGCCCGCGACGAGCCGGCGGGCCAGGGTGTCCAGGCCGCCGTCGGCGACGGCGAGGACCGCCGAGGCCGTCAGGGCGGGCAGCCGGCTCTCCAGCCAGGTGGCGGCGGCCCGCCGGTCGGCGAAGCGCAGGGCGCGCGGCAGCCCCTCCAGCTGCTCGCGCACGTCCTCCGCGTCCTCCGCGTCGGTCATGGCGCTGCAGGAGTGCAGCAGGCGGACGGTGCGCTCCAGCATCCGGGCGCGGGCGAGCTGGACCTCCGCGGGCCGCTCCTTGGCCTCCAGCAGGCTGCGCAGCAGCGGGGCGAGGCAGCCGGGAAGCAGGAACAGGCCGTCGGGGGCGTGCCGGAGCAGGCCGAGGCCGGCGAAGTCCTCCAGGAGGGCCTGGGCGGCGGCCACGGAGCAGCCGGCCAGGGCGGAGGCGGTGTGCGAGTCGACGGTTCCGGCGGGCGCGAGCGGCAGCAGCCGGAGGGTCCGCTGGGCCGGCTGCGGGAGGGACTCGTAGACGAGCCGGAAGGCCCGCCCGAGGGGTCCGGAGCCGCCCGCCGGCATGTCGTGGAGCTGCTTGGCGGTGTCGGCGACGGCGGCCTTGGGGCGGGCGGCGAGCCACCCGCCGACCATGGCGAGGACGGCGGGGAGGCCCCCGCAGGCCTCGGCGAGGTCCTCGGCGGCCCGCGGGTCGGCGGCGATGCGGGTGGTGCCGATGAGGCGGGCGAGCATCTCGACGGCGGCCGGGGGCTCCAGTCCGCCCAGGGTGCAGGGGCGGACGTCCGGGATTCCGGTGAGCGGGCCCTCGGCGGTCAGCACGACCAGGCACTCGGGGGTGTCGGGGAGCAGGGCGTCGACCTGGTAGGGGTCGGCGGCGTCGTCGACGAGCAGGATCACGCGCCTTCCGGCCAGGGCGGCGCGCAGGACCGAGCTGAGCTCGTCCTCGGAGGCGCCCGGCGGCGTGGCCTCGCCGAGGCCCTCCAGCAGGATCCGCAGGGCCCGTTCGGTGGTGATGCCCTCGCCGCCGGGGGCGGTCAGCCGGACGCGCAGCACGCCGTCGGGGTAGTCGGCGGCGACCTGCCGGACGAGGGCCTCGGCGAGCGCGGTGCGCCCGGACCCGGGACGGCCGGCGATGAGGAGGAGCCGGGCGCGGGGGGACTTGGCCTTGCGGCCGGAAAGGGTGTCGAGGCCCGTGCGCGCGATGTCCTCGCGCAGCTCCTTCAGCTCGCGCCGCCGCCCGACGAAATCCGCCACGGATCCGCTCCTCTCCCTGCCTTCGGGGTGCGAGCGTAGTTCACGCAGAGCGACGACCCGTGGCGGGCGGGGCGGGCGCATCCCCCGATCGGATCAGCGGATGGTCACACCGCCCCGCCGTTCGGGGGCCCGTCCCCGCGGGCGTACGGCCTCAGACCTCGTACGGGCGGGCCGGCCAGGGGGCCTGCGCGGGGCGCAGCGCATCGAGGCCGCCCTCGGCGGCGAGCGCCGCCTGGAGCGCCAGGACGCCGTTGGCGAGGCCCGGGTTGCCGAGGTCGCCGGCGAGGACGCCGCGCACGAGGTCGGCCAGCGGTACCCGGGCCACCTCCATGTCGGCTTCCTCCTCCGAGACCTCGAAGCGGTCGCCCTCGGCGTCGGCGAGGCCGCGCGCGAGGAAGACGCGGATCGCCTCGTCGGAGCCGCCGGGCGAGGCGAAGAAGTCGACCAGCACCCGCCAGTCCTCGGCCTTGACGTGCGCCTCCTCGTACAGCTCGCGCTGCGCGGCGTGCAGCGGGTTCTCGCCGGGCACGTCGAGCAGGCCGGCCGGGAGCTCCCACAGCCGGTGCCGCACGGGGTGGCGGTACTGCTTCAGCACCAGGACCCGCCCCTGCTCGTCGTAGGCGAGGACGCACACGGAGCCGGGGTGGGCCTGGTAGTCGCGGGTGGCGGCGGAGCCGTCGGGCATGCGGACCTCGTCCGAGACGACCGCCGTCTTCTTCCCCTCGAAGGGGCGCCGGCTCGACAGCGTCTCCCACGACTCGGCCGTGTCCTTGATGATCATTCCCCGAAACCCTCCGCACACGTGACAGCCGGGGCACGGACGTCCGTGCCCCGGCTGTCTACCGTATGCCCTCGGTCAGACCGTCACTTGCCGGTCTTGCGCTCCACCGCTGCCTTGACCAGGCCGGCGAAGAGCGGGTGCGGGCGCGTCGGGCGGGAGCGCAGCTCCGGGTGGGCCTGGGTGGCCACCAGGTAGGGGTGCACCTCGCGCGGGTACTCGACGTACTCGACGAGCTTGTTGTCCGGAGAGGTGCCGGAGAAGACGAGGCCGGTCTTCTCCAGCTCGCCGCGGTAGGCGTTGTTCACCTCGTAGCGGTGGCGGTGGCGCTCGTCGACGTACGCCTGGTCGCCGTAGACCTCGCGGACGATCGAGCCCTCGGCGAGCTTCGCCGGGTACATGCCCAGGCGCATGGTGCCGCCGAGGTCGCCGGCGCCCTCGACGAAGGCCAGCTGCTCCTCCATCGTCGAGATGACCGGGTGCGGGGTGGAGGGGTCGAACTCGGTGGAGTTGGCCTCCTCGATGCCGCCCAGGTTCCGGGCCGCCTCGATGACCACGCACTGCAGGCCCAGGCACAGGCCGAGCAGCGGGATCTTGTTCTCGCGGGCGTAGGTGATCGCGCCGACCTTGCCGTTCACGCCGCGGTCGCCGAAGCCGCCGGGGACGCAGATCGCGTCCACGTCCGCCAGCTGGGCGGCCGCGCCGGCCGGGGTCTTGCAGTCGTCGGAGGTGACCCACTTGATCTGGACGCGGGCCCGGTTGGCGAAGCCGCCGGCGCGCAGCGCCTCGGTGACCGACAGGTAGGCGTCGGGCAGGTCGATGTACTTGCCGACGAGCGCGACCTTGACCTCGTGGTCGGGGTTGTGGACCCGGTCGAGGAGGTCCTCCCAGACCGTCCAGTCCACGTCGCGGAACGGCAGGTCGAGCTTGCGGACGACGTACGCGTCGAGGCCCTCGGTGTGCAGGACCTTCGGGATGTCGTAGATCGACTTGGCGTCGATGGCGGCGACCACGGCGGCCTCGTCGACATCGCACATCAGCGAGATCTTGCGCTTGATGGAGGTCGGCACGTCCCGGTCGGCGCGCAGCACGATCGCGTCGGGCTGGATGCCGATGTTGCGCAGGGCGGCGACCGAGTGCTGGGTCGGCTTGGTCTTCAGCTCGCCCGAGGGGCCGATGTAGGGGAGCAGCGAGATGTGCACGACGAAGACGTTGTCGCGGCCGACCTCGTGGCGGACCTGGCGGACGGTCTCCAGGAACGGCAGGGACTCGATGTCGCCGACGGTGCCGCCGACCTCGGTGATGACGACGTCGACGTCCTCGGTCGCCATCCGCCGGATGCGGTGCTTGATCTCGTTGGTGATGTGCGGGATGACCTGCACGGTGTCGCCCAGGTACTCGCCGCGGCGCTCCTTGGCGATGACCGTCGAGTAGACCTGGCCCGTGGTCACGTTGGCCGAGCCGTCGAGGTCGACGTCGAGGAAGCGCTCGTAGTGGCCGATGTCCAGGTCCGTCTCGGCGCCGTCGTTGGTGACGAACACCTCGCCGTGCTGGAACGGGTTCATGGTGCCCGGGTCGACGTTCAGGTACGGGTCGAGCTTCTGCATGGTGACCCGCAGGCCGCGCGCCTTCAGCAGCGCACCCAGGCTGGAGGCCGTGAGGCCCTTGCCGAGGGACGAGGCGACACCTCCGGTGACGAAGATGTGCTTGGTCGTCAGGGATTTGGGCGGCATCGCCAAGAGGGGGCTCCCGTGGTCGCGAAGTGAGGTGCGTCCGGCGCCGGCCACCGTCGAACCGGAAGGTCTCAGGGGGCGCCGAAGCTGCGGTTTCGGGGTGCCTGATTCGCACAGGCAGACCACCGGTCCACGGGGTACCAGCCTATCAGCGCCCGGCGCGCTCCGCCTCCGGGCACGCCCCGCCACGGCCGCCCCACGCTGCGCGACGGGCCGCCCGCTGGGCCGGTCGGGCGGCATCCGGGCCGGTCACCCGTTCGGCCGAGCGGCATTCCCCCGAGACTTCAGGGGATCACTAGGGTGCCGTCATATCCTGCTCGGATATCGCTCCACATCGCCGCCGAGCAGTCCGGCAGACGGCGTAACCCGGCCGCATCCGGAATCATGAGCTCAGTGCGGGGATCCACACACGGGAAGACCGCGCAACCGCGCAATGCAAGCGCCCTTCGGGGCGGACGTGGCCGTTCGACTGGAGAAGCATCGTGTCCGGGCGCATCGAGGATTACGCACTGATCGGAGACACGCAGACCGCCGCACTGGTCTGCCGGGACGGATCGGTGGACTGGCTGTGCCTTCCCCGCTTCGACTCCCACGCCGTCTTCGCGAGCCTTCTCGGAACGGAGGACCACGGATTCTGGCGCATCGGCCCGGCCGGCCAGGCCGGAGCCGCGGCCCCGTACGCCGACCGCCGCCGCTACCGGGGCGACTCGCTGGTCCTGGAGTCCGAGTGGGACACCCCGCGCGGCACCGTCAGGGTGATCGACTTCATGCCGCCGCGCGAGGACCACGCCCCGCAGCTGGTCCGCATCGTGGAGGGCGTCAGCGGGCGGGTGCCGATGCGGTCCTCGCTGCGCATGCGGTTCAGCTACGGGCGGGTCGTGCCCTGGGTCCACAAGGTCGACCAGCGCACCGTGGCCGTCGCGGGCCCCGACTCGGTGTGGCTGGACACCGACGCGCAGACCTACGGCAGGGACCTGACGACGTACTCCGACTTCACCGTCGGCCCCGGCGACCGGGTGGCCTTCTGCATCAGCTGGGCGCCCTCGCACCGCGCCGCGCCCGAGGTCCCCGACGCGGCGGCCGCGCTGACCGCGACCACGGACTTCTGGCGCGAGTGGGTCGACCACTGCACGTACCACGGCCCCTACCGGGAGGCCGTCATCCGCTCCCTGATCACGCTCAAGGCGCTGACGTACGGCCCGACCGGCGGAATCGTCGCCGCCCCGACCACCTCCCTGCCCGAGGAGATCGGCGGCGTGCGGAACTGGGACTACCGCTACACCTGGCTGCGCGACGCCGCCATCACCCTCTCCTCGCTGCTGCGCACCGGCTACCGCGAAGAGGCCCAGGCGTGGCGCGAGTGGCTGCTGCGCGCCGTCGCCGGCGACCCGGAGAACCTGCAGATCATGTACGGGATCGCCGGCGAGCGGGAGCTCGGCGAGACCGAACTGGACTGGCTCCCCGGCTACGAGGGCTCCCGCCCCGTCCGCGTCGGCAACGGCGCCGCCCACCAGCTCCAGCTGGACGTCTACGGCGAGGTCACCGAGGCCCTGCACCTCGGCCACATGACGGGCCTGGCCCGCAACGACTACGCCTCGGTGCTCCAGCTGAAGCTGATCAAGTACCTGGAGCAGCACTGGGACCAGCCCGACGAGGGCATCTGGGAGGTCCGCGGCCCGCGCCGGCACTTCGTGCACTCCAAGGTGATGGCCTGGGTGGCGGTCGACCGGACGATCAAGCTGATCGAGAGCGGAGACGCGGACGGCCCGCTGGAGCGCTGGCGGGAGCTGCGCGACGAGATCCACCAGGACGTCTGCGAGAAGGGCTACGACAAGGAGCGCAACACCTTCACGCAGTCCTACGGCTCCAAGGAGCTGGACGCCTCGCTGCTGCTGATCCCGCAGATGGGCTTCCTGCCGCCGGACGACAAGCGGGTCATCGGCACCATCGAGGCGATCCAGCGCGAGCTGTCCACGCCCGACGGGTTCATCCTGCGCTACCCGACCGCGGGCGAGGAGGCGGGCGTCGACGGGCTGGAGGGCGACGAGGGCGCCTTCCTGGCCTGCTCGTTCTGGATGGCCGACGACCTGGCGATGATCGGCCGGGTCGACGAGGCCCGCCACCTCTTCGAGAAGCTGCTCGCCCTGCGCAACGACCTGGGCCTGCTGGCGGAGGAGTGGGACCCGCGCCTCCAGCGGCAGGTCGGCAACTTCCCTCAGGCGTTCAGCCACGTCCCGCTGATCGACACCGCGCTGCGGCTGACCGCGAGCGGCGCGTACGGCGGCTGACGGGACCGCCGGGCGGCGGGCCGCTTCCGGCGCGCCGCCCGGGTGGGGCCCGCCTACCCTGGAGGGGTCCCTCGACCGCTCGGGAAGGAGGGGTTGGCGATGGCTCCCCTCTCCAAGGCGGGCAACGCGCTCGCCGCGCTCCGTGAAGACCTGGCCGGCGAGGTCTTCGCCCCCGGCGATCCGGGCTACGACGACGCCCGGCGCATCTTCAACGCGATGATCGACCGGCGGCCCGCCGTGATCGCCCGCTGCGAGAGCGTCGAGGACGTCGTCACCGCCGTCCGCTTCGCACGCGACCTCGACCTGCCCGTCGCCGTGCGCGGCGGCGGCCACAGCGTCGCGGGCATGTCCCTGAACGACGGCGGCCTGGTGATCGACCTGCGCCTCATGAACGACGTGGCGGTCCACCCGGCGGCCCGGGCCGTCCGCGTCGCCGGCGGCGCCGTCATGGGCGACCTCGACCGGGCCTGCGAGCCGTACAAGCTCTCCACGACCGGAGGGCGGGTCTCCACCACCGGCGTCGGCGGCTACGTCCTCGGCGGCGGCAGCGGCTGGACCGACCGCAAGTTCGGCCTGGCCGTCGACAACCTCCTCGGTGCCGAACTCGTCACCGCCGACGGCTCCGTCGTGGAGGCCACGGCCCAGGAGAACCCCGAACTTTTCTGGGCACTGCACGGCGGCGGCGGCAACTTCGGCATCGCCACCTCGCTCACCCTGCGCCTGCACGACCTCCCCGCCTTCTCCTTCGCCCTGCTGATGGCGCTGCCCGAGCACGGGCCCGCGCTGGCCCGCGCCTACCGGGACGCCGTGGAGGACGGCCCCGACGACCTCGGCGGCGGCTTCATCTACCTGACCGGCCCTCCGGAGGACTTCGTCCCGGCCCACTTGCACGGCACGCTCCTCGCCGCCGCGATCCTCACCTTCACCGGCCCCGAGGACGGCGTCCGCAAGGCGGCCGCGCCCCTCCTCGCCGTCCCGCACGAAGCCGAGCTCATCGCCGAGCTGCCGTACGCGGACTTCGCGTGCATGCTCGACGACCCGCCGGGCCTGCGGAACTACTGGTCCGCCGAGTACCTGACAGGCGCGCCCGACGACATGCTGGACGTGTTCTGCTCGCGCGCCGCATCCATGCCCGTCCCGTCCAACTGCCAGCACGTCCTGTTCCCGCAGGGCGGCGCGATCGCCGCCGGCCCCCGGCAGTGGCCGGTGCCCTACCGGGACGCGCCGTGGGTCGTGCACCCCTTCGGAGTGTGGGAGGACCCCGCCGACGACGAACGGGCCATGGCATGGGTGCGGGGCGTCCGCGCCGACGCCCGCCCGTGGAGCACCGGCGCCGTGTACCTGAACTTCACCGGCGACGAGGGGCCCGAGCGGATCGTCGCCGGCGTCGGCGCGGAGAACCTGCACCGGCTGCGCACCGTGAAGCGGGAGTACGACCCCGACAACGTCTTCCGCTTCAACCACAACATCACCCCCCTGTAGCCGGACGGCGACCGTGGCCGCGGACGCCGACCCGTCTTGGAACGGCGCAGGACGCCCGGTAGCGTCCCGCGGCATGGACAACCAGGGCGGGATCACCGTTCAGCGGGCCCTCGAGCTCCCCGGACTGCGCAGCGGGCTGCCGGAGGTGGTGGCGTGCGCCGACCGCCTGGGCCGTACCGTGCGCTGGGTCCACGCCGGCGAGGTCCCGAACATCGCGTCGCTCCTCAAGGGCGGGGAGCTGCTCCTGACGACCGGCCTGGGGCTCGGCACCCGGCCCGCCGAGCAGCGGGCGTTCGTACGCCGCCTCGCGGAGCGCGGCATCGCCGCGCTGGTCGTCGAGCTGGGGCCGCGCTTCACCAGGCTGCCCGCGACCCTCGTCGACACGGCGCGGGCGGCCGGGCTGCCGCTGGTGCAGCTGCACCGCGAAGTGCCGTTCGTGGCGGTCACGGAGGAGGTCCACACCGAGATCGTCAACGGGCACTACGCGCTCCTCCAGCGGGCCGAGGAGGTGCACGGCCGCTGCACGCAGGCCCTCCTCGGCGGCGGCGGCATCCCGCAAGTGCTGCGCATCCTCGCCGACTTCACGGCGAACCCGGTGTTCCTGGAGACCCCCGACGGACAACTGCTGTACGGGGCCGGCCCCGTGGCGGGCGAGGCCGCCGCCGACCCGCTCCAGGTGTGGGAGGGGCTGCGCGGCCAGCGGGCCGCCGAGCCGTCGGGCCACGCCGTCGTCGTCGACGTGCCGGGCGGCGGGCCCGGCACCGGATCCGTCCGGGCGCGGCTCGTCCTGCTCGGGGTGTCGGCGCCGCTGCTGCCGGTGCACCGCATGGCCGCCGAGCGGACCGCGGGCGTCCTGGCGGTGGTCATGATGCAGGCCCGGCAGGAGGAGGAACTCGCGGCGCGGGGCCGCGGCGACTTCCTGACCGACCTCGCGGAGGGCCGCATCTCCGCCGAGGACGCACCCGCGCAGGCCCGGGTGCTCGGGTTCCGGCCCGGGGACGGGCCGCTGCTGCCGGTGGTGATGCGGCTGTCCGCCGACCTCGGGCCGTCGGGGAACTGGGCCGTGCTGGCCCGGGCCGTCCTGGAGGAGCTGTCGGCGGTCGGCGCGCCGGTGCTGCTCGGGGTGCGGCCCGTCGAGGGCAGGGTGCCGCTGCTGGTGTCGCTGCGGGCCGAGTCCGAGCGGACGGCCGTCGCCGACCGGGTCGCGGCCGCGCTGCGCGCCGGGCTCGAACGCGCCGGGGTGGAGCGCGCCGGGGCGCCCGCGGCCGTCGTCGTCGGCGTCGCCGGCGGGTGGGCGGCCGCCTCGGCCGGGCTGCGGCACGCGGCGGAAACCGCCACCGCCGCCCACGGCCTGCCGGCCCGGCCCTGGTACGACGCCCGCCGGCTCGACATCGACCTGCTGCTGTGGCGGCTCCGGGAGCATCCCGACCTGGCGGCGTTCGTGGAGCGGGCGATCGGGGCGCTGCGCGCCCACGACGCGGTGTCGCGGCCGGCGCTGCTGCCGACGCTGGAGACGTATCTGGCCCACGCCGGCCGCAAGGCGGAAACGGCGCGGGAGCTGCACCTGAACCGCCAGACCCTCTACAACCGCCTGGCCCGCATCGCGGACCTCCTCGGCACCGACCTGGACGACCCGGAGACGGTCCTGTCCCTGAGCCTGGCCCTCAGAGCCCGCCGCCACACAACGCCCTGACCCCGCCGACCGAGCCCCCGCCCGGCCCCTCCCCCGGCCCCGGGGGCTCGGTCGGCGGGGTCAGGGCGTTGTGTGGCGGCGGGCTCTGAGGGCCAGGCTCAGGGACAGGACCGTCTCCGGGTCGTCCAGGT
>NZ_RPSE01000151.1:0-13076 GCF_003949955.1 Streptomyces sp. WAC05292 | reverse complement strand
GGCCGGGGCGGGCGGGGCCGGGGTGCGCGGCGCGGACGGCTTCCTGGAGGCGGCCACCGAGGCGGTCTTGGAGGGTTCGGCCGAGGGCTGCGCACTGGCGGAGGCGGACGGGACCGTCGACGCGGTCGCGGAGACCTCGGGGGAGCCGCTCGCCGGCTCCGCACCGACGGGGAGCGCGTCGGCCGGCAGCGCTTCGGCGGACTGCCGGGCCGCGGACGGATCGGCGGCCCCGGCGGGCTGGGAGGACGGCCCGCACGCGGCGGTCAGCCCGGCCGCGAGCACCGCCGCCGCGACTGCCGACAGCCGCCTCCCGCGCACCGGGGCGGGGCGGGCCGAAGCCGTCCGGAGGTCGGCGCGGACGGATCGGAGCATGCGAGAAGTCATGGCGAAGTCACCCCAGGGCACGGTCGGACTGCGGAAGGGCCGGACACCCTCCGGCGCGGTGGAAGCGGCGGCCGGACCGGGTCGGGACGGCATGCCCCGGCGCCTGCGGCCGCTCTGCTGACGCGAGCATAGGACCGCGCCGGGCGGCCGGAACCCCCTCGGCCGGATCTTGAGGTTGCCCTAAGGAACAGCTCACCTCCCGCTTCGCCCGCGGCCGGGCGGGGCCGCTCAGAAGGAGGTCTCGCGGACGCTGGCCTTCGCCCCGGGCTCGATCGTCGCGGTGATGGTGGAGCGGTGGTCGTCGCTGGTGAACGTCACGGTGAGGGTGTCGGCCGAGGGCTGCGACGTGGTGGTCTTGAAGCCCCGGTTCGGTACCGCGGAGATCAGGCACACTCCCCGGCTGCCGTAGCGCACCGTCGCCCGGCCGCCCTGGGAGGGGACGGTGTGCAGGCCCGCCCCGCCCTCCTCGCAGTCCGGGGAGGACTTCACGGGGGTGGACCGGGAGGCGCCCGTCGAGGGCCTGGCAGGCGTCGGAGAGCCCGCCGACGGGGACGGCCGGGCCGCGGCGGCGGAGGAACTGGGGGAGGGCGACGGCGACGGGCTCGCCGACGGGTTCGTCACCGCCAGCCACGCCGGAGGCGTGTTCACGACGACGGGGGCGGACCGTGCGACCGGGGGCGTCTGCCTGGTCGAACCCACCACGAACTGGACCGTGCCGAGTACGGCGGTCACACTGGCGGCCGTGCACGACAGCCATATGAGCAGGTAGCGCGAAGTTCGGGGCACCGCCCCATAGTGGCCGACGCGCCGCCCGGCCCGTCACCGGCTCCCCCGGAAGCCGGCGTCCCCCGCACCCGGGGAGCGGGTACGGGGGACGTCGGCCATGGGGGGCAGGGGTTACTTCGGCGCGCCGAAGTTCTGGGTCCACCAGGGGCCGCCGTCGCCCTTGTGGACGCCAATGCCGATCTCCTTGAAGGCGCAGTTGAGGATGTTGGCCCGGTGGCCGGGGCTGTTCATCCACGCCTTCATGACCGCGTCGGCGTCCGACTGCCCGCGGGCTATGTTCTCTCCGAGGCGGGACCAGGCGTAGCCCGCGGCCTCCACCCGGCTGGTCATGGTCGACCCGTCGGGGCCCGTGTGCGACATGACGCCGCTGCGCGCCATGGTGTCGCTGTAGGCCCGGGCGGCGGCGCTCAGCTTCGCGTTGGACGACAGCGGGCCGCATCCGGCGGCGGCGCGCTCCTTGTTGACGATGGAGAGGACCGCGGACTCGGCGTCGGTGTTCACCGTGCCCGAACCGCCTGAACCGCCCGAACCGCCGGAGCCACCCGATCCGCCGGAGCCGCCGGAGCCGCCGCCCGGCGCGGGCTTGCGGGCCGGGGCCGCCGAGGAGGCGGGCGCCGCCTTGGCCTCGGTGCTGCCCTCCGCCGACGGCTGCGCGGGCGAAGCCGACGCCGACGCGGACGCCTCGGCCGTGGCGGACGGGCTCGGGCTCGCCGAGGCCGACGCGTCGGCACCCGGGGCCGGCGGGGTGGCGGACTCCGCGCCCGCAGCGGCGCCGGCGGCCGCCGACCCGGACGCGGCCCCGGCCGCGCCGCCCGCCCGGCGCTCGGTGCGCGCGTCGCCGTCGGAGTCGGCCACCGCGACGCCGACCGCCACGACCGCGGCCGCCGCGGTGACGGACAGCACGATGCGCGAACGCACGGCCTTCCGGCGTCGCGCCTCGGCGCGGGACACGGTTTCGGGGGTACGGCTGCGGCTCATGCCGGTGACACCTCACTGGGGGGACGGTTGGGAGTCCGCCCGAGCCTAGGTGTGTGACCAGCGAAAAAAGCGCCGGGGAAGGGTTCTTCACGTTCCCTTAAGGAAGCCCTCAGGATCAACACAGGGACCAGCCGGGCATTTCGCCCAACCCGCCCCGGGGGGCGGGGAGTCGGAGGCGGCGGGCCGGCCGTCACCCGGACCCGGACGGTGGCCCCTTCGACAGCGAGGCGCGCACCAGGGCCGCGGCGAAGCGGGCCAGGTCCTCCGGAGCGACCAGCGCGGCGAGGCCCTCCGCCGACCGGGGCAGCCCGAGCTTCCCGGCGGCGGCGCGGGAGCGCTCGTCGAAGAAGGGCCGCAGCTCCGGCCAGACGGCCTGCGCCTCACGGCAGAAGATGTCCGCGCCGACCGGGCCGATCCGGGGCACTTCCATGAGCCGCGCCCGCAGCGCGCCCGTGTCCCCGCCCGCCTGCTCCCGGAGCGTGCGCAGGTCGCCGCGGCAGCGCTCCAGCAGGAGCCGCGCACCCTCGCCGAGCGCGGTCGCGGTGCTTTCGTCGTAGCGGACGTAATGGGCGCGCCCGAGCGCGTCCACCCGGTCCTGCCAGGCGGAATCCGCCATCGCCCGGGGCGTGCGCAGGCCCGCCGCGGAGAGTTCGCGGGCGGCCGCGGTGGCGATGTCGGCCCTGATCCGGGTCGAGCACAGGACCGCCAGGACCAGAAGCCGGTACAGCGGGGACGGCTTGTCGCGGAGCCGGATGCCGGCCTCGTCGGCGTAGGTCCGGCCGTGGTCGCGCAGGAGCGCGGCGGCCACTTCGGCGGTTCCCATCGCGGCGCTCCTTCCTCGTACGCGGGGGCGCCTACCCCTCACGCACCGCGCGTACCCCTCCCGCGGGCGGGCCGGGCCTCAGCGGCCCGCCGCGGACGCCCCCCGTACCGCCGCCCCGGACTCCGCGCCCGATTCCGCGGCCCTGGCGATGAGCAGGTCCAGCAGGGCGAGCAGCACGCCGCGCACGTCCTCCCGCTCGCGGGCGTCCAGCATCAGGACGGGCGTCGCGGGATCGCGCAGGTGCAGGGCGGCGGCGATCTCCTCGGCCGTGTAGGCCTGTTCGCCGTGGAAGCAGTTGGCGCCGACCACGAAGGGCAGGCCGCGGCTCTCGAAGAAGTCGACGGCGGGGAAGCTGCGGTCCAGGCGGCGGGTGTCGACCAGGACGACCGCCCCGAGGGCCCCGTTCAGCAGGTCGTCCCACATGAACCAGAACCGCTCCTGGCCGGGGGTGCCGAACAGGTACAGCGCGACCCCGGCGTCGGTGAGGGTGATCCGGCCGAAGTCCATGGCCACGGTGGTGACGGCCTTGGACTCGATGCCGTCCAGGTCGTCGACGCCGACCCCGGCGGCCGTCAGCCGCTCCTCGGTGCGCAGCGGCTCGATCTCCGAGACCGTCTCGACGAGGGTGGTCTTGCCGACCCCGAAGCCGCCGGCCACGAGGATCTTGACGGGGGCCGCCTGCCGGGCGGCGTTCTCATATGCGGGCAAGGTTGTCCCTGATTCTCCTGAGCAGGTGGACGTCGGCGGCCTCCGCCCCGTCCAGGGGCGGCCGGTGGTGGATCAGCCCGCGGTCGGCGAGTTCGCCGAGGAGCAGTGCCATCGGGGTCAGGCGGATGTGCATGCGGGCCGCGATCTCGGCGACCGCGCGGCCGTCCGGCGCCGGGCACATGGCGAGGACGGCCCGCCACTCGCTGGGCAGCCCGCTCCAGGCGTCCTCCGGCGCCGCCGCCGTGATCGTCGTGTCCATGGTCATGACGGTGCAGGGGGCGGCGGTCCGGCCGTCGGTGAGGGCGTACAGGCGGGTCCGGCGGCGTCCGCCGGCGGGCCGCGGGGCGAGCGTCCCGCCGCCGTCCGGCGCCGGGTCCGCTGCGGCGTCCGGGCCCGCCCCCGCTCCCGCCCCCGGCTCCTCCGGCTCCGGTCCGGGGCCGGGTACGGCGTCCGCGTCGTCCTGCGGCATTACGCGGGGGATGCGGGAGGCTGCTGCGCCTGCGCGCGCTCCGGGGTGCCCAACCACTCGCCGAGGGCCTGCGCCGTCCGGACGGCCTCGCCGCCCAGCTCTCCCAGGCGCGCCTTGCGGGAGGTCACCACGATGAGGGTGCTGCCCTCGCCGCACCCCACGATGCAGAGGTAGCGGTCGTCCATCTCGACGAGCTGGCGGATCACGCGGCCGCCGTCCACCTCGCGCGATATCGCCTTCATGGTGGAGGCGACCCCGGAACACGCGGCGGCGATGCGCTCCGCCTGGTCCCGTTCGAGGAGGTAGGCGCTCAGCCCGATGCCGTCGTTGGACAGGAGCACGGCGCCCTGGATGCCGGCGATCCTGCTCAGGTTGTTGTCCAGAACGCTGTAGATCATGTCGTTCGATGTCGTCGTCATGGCTGATCCTGTCGGAGCTCTTCTTCCACTTTCCGGGTCCCCTGTTCGTAGTCCGCCCAGGCGTCGGCCACCTCTTCGGGCGTGGCCGGATCCTGGCGGTCGGTCGTCTCGGGCGTCCGCGGACCGCGCAGCTGCTGCGACATGTGCGTCTGCGGTACGCGTTCGGGCAGTGCCGGCCGGGCGGCCCCACGGGCCGGGAGCGCGGGGCGCGGGGCACTTGCGGTGCGGGCGGGCGGCGCGGGGTCGGTGCGGCGGCGGCTCGGCAGCCCCGCCGGGGTCGGCACCGGCGCAGGCTCGACGGCCCGCGGCCCCGTGACGCGCGCCGGGACGGGCTCCTCGGGGGGCGCGGCGGACGGCGCGGGCGTGGGAGTGGGAGCGGGCTCCGGCGTGAGCGCGGGCGTGCGTACGGCCTTGCGCGCCGGGGCGGCGCCGGTCCCGGCTCCCGCTGCGTCGGCGGGGTCCTCGGCGGCCGGACGGGACTGCGCCACGGGCTGCGCCGCGGGCCGGTCCGACGAGTCCAGCAGCCCGCCCGGCAGCACGACCACCGCCGAGGTCCCCCCGTACACCGAGCGCCGCAGCGTGACCGTCGCGCCGAGCTGCTCGGCGAGGTGGCCGACCACGAACAGGCCCAGGCGGTGCGCGTTCTCGGCGAGGACGGCGTACGGCGGTGCGCTGTGCAGGCGCTGGTTCATCTCCTCGTACGTGGCGGACGCGACCCGCGGCCCGCGGTCCTCGATCTCCACCGACAGGCCGTCGGCGACGAGTTCGGCGCGGATCACCACCTTCGAGCGCGGCGGGGAGAAGCGGGTGGCGTTGTCCAGCAGCTCCGCCAGGAGGTGGCTGATCTGGCTGATCACGTGCGGCTGCACGCTCGCCTCGTCCAGCGCCTGCCGCTCGATCCGCCGGAAGTCCTCGACCTCGGCGGCGGCTTCGCGCAGCAGGTCGGCGATGCGCATGGGCTCGGTGTGCGGGTCGGGGATCTCGCCGCCCGACAGGATGAGCAGGTTCTCGATCTGCCGCCGCATGCCGACCGTGAGCTGGTCGGACCGCATCAACTGCGCGAGCAGCGGCTCGTCGTGGCCGAACGCGTCCTGGATGTCCTCAGTGAGGGCCAGCTGGCGGCTCACCAGGTTCCCGGTGCGCGAGGCGATGCCGGAGGCGAACATGCCGAAGCCGTGGCGCTCCGCCGCGAGCTGCCGGTGCCCGTCCACGGACACCGCGACGACCCGCGCGAACGCGTCGTTGATGCGGCCGACCTCGTCCCGGTGCCCGGTCACCCTGGGCAGCACGGACTCGTCCACCGGCCGGCCGCTGCCGAGCCGCGCCACCACGTCCGGGAGGATGCGCTCGGCGACCGCCACGGTGCGCCGGTGCAGGCCGTCCAGGCGGCGCAGTACCGACCGGGTGCTCGCCACCACGATCGCGACGACGAGCAGCAGCCCGGCGCCGCTGCCGCCGATCAGCCAGGCCACCTCGGTCTGCAGCCGGTCCGCCTTCGCCTCGCCCAGGGTGAGGACCTGCCGGGCCCGGTCGATGTTGAGGGTGGCCATCTGCATCGAGAAGCTGCCGTGCGCCGCCCGCCATTCGCCGACGTCGGAGGGGAGCCGGATGCCGGTGTCGGAGTCCTTGTTCTCGAAGATGATCGCGTTCTCGATGCGGGTCTTCGTCTCCCAGGCCGGGGAGGTGGTGATGCGCTCGTAGAACCGCCTGTCCCGCTCCGGGAGATACGGCACGACCCAGGTCTCGTACAGGTAGCGCTGCGCGCCCACGGCACTGGTGAACTGGTCGAAGGCGCCGGCGCTCAGCTCCCGGGAGGGCCCGGCCAGGGCCAGCAGGGCGTCCTGGCGCGCCATCATCTCGGAGGCGGAGAGCAGGGACACCACGGGGCGGCTCGCCTGGGTGAGCTCGGCGTCCTCGGAGTGGCTGAACTCGTGCTGGTACACGCGGATGATCTCGTTGACCAGGGCGGTGTAGTAGGCGAGCAGGGTGTCGGGCGTGCCGGTGCGGGCGTCTGCGCGCCCGCGGTAGACGGCCAGGTCGCCGAGCTGGCGCACCACTTCCCCGACGGACACGCCCGCTTCGGCGGCCGCCCGGCGGAATTCGGCCGCCGCGCGGTCCGTCGCCTGGCGCCGCTGCCGGAGCTCCTGCTCGGCACCCGGGCTGCCCGCCCACAGGGCCGCGGAGGCGGTGCGCTCGGCCTGGAGGTCGACGAGGAGCGTGTACAGGGGAACGCCCGTGTGCTCACTGGCCGCCACGTCGGCGCGCAGGTGCGCGGACTGGTCCAGGAGCCGTTCGGCGGTCAGCACCGTCTGCGTGCCCATGGCCACCGTGGGCACGACGGCCAGGCACACCAGGAGCGTGCGCAGCCGCACGGTCCGCCGCCGCGGCCCCCGCTGCCGGGTCGTCAGGGGCACCGGTGGGCCTTCGGGTTCTGTGGAAGACATCGTTCCTCGGGGGCGGCTGGGCAGGGGAGGGGAGCGGGGACGACAGCCAGTCGGGAGGCGCTGATCATAACCAGCCACACGGGCGAAACGGATACGTTGTTTCGATAATCGGAGCATGTTATGAGCGGCGCACCCGTTGCCAACCGGAGTCCTGATCGGAACCCGATCGCGATGCGCCGCGGCGGCGGCGAGGCGCTGTCCGTACGGCCGTTGCCCCGTGCTTTCCGGCCAACAGGTGCCGCCGTGCGCCCTTCAGGGCCGGTACCGTCCGCCCCCTCGCGTGTTACCCGGCGGTAGGGAATGATGGCGGCCGACCACACAGGCGGCCGGGCGGGGGTAGCGGTGACGACATTCGACGAACGGACCGGTGTGCACGCCTTCCGGGACGACGCCCTCGGCGAGCACGACGCCGTGGGCCTCGCCGACGCGATCCGGCGGGGCGAGGTCGGCGCCGCCGAGGCCGCCCGCGACGCGGCCGAGCGCGTGCGCGCGGTCGACGCCCGGCTCCGCGCGGTCGAGGTGCACAGCGCCCCTCCGTCCCTCGACGGTGCGCTGGGCGGCGGCGTCTTCGCCGGGGTGCCGACCTTCGTCAAGGACAACACCGACTACCGCGGACTGCCCACCGGGCACGGGAGTTCCGCCTTCCGCCCGCGGCCCGCCCGCCACCACGCCCCGTTCGCCCGGCAGTTCCTCAGCAGCGGCGTCACCGTGCTGGGCAAGACCCGCCTCCCCGAGTTCGGCTTCAGCCCGACCACGGAGTACGAGGGAGCCGCGCCGGTCCGCAACCCCTGGCACACCGGGTACTCGGCGGGCGGCTCCTCCGGCGGCAGCGCCGCCCTCGTCGCGGCCGGCGCCGTCCCCCTCGCGCACGCCAACGACGGCGGCGGCTCCATCCGCATCCCCGCTGCCTGCTGCGGGCTCGTCGGCCTCAAGCCGACCCGCGGCCGGGTCGTCGCGAACGCGCAGAGCCGCATGCTGCCCCTCGACATCGTCGCCGACGGCGTCGTCAGCCGCTCGGTGCGCGACGCCGCCGCGTTCCTCGCCGCCGCGGAGGCCTACTGGCGCCATCCGAAGCTGCCGCCCGTCGGCTCCGTGGAGGGCCCCGCGAAGCGCAGGCTGCGGATCGGGCTGCTGCCCGACTCGCCGGGCGGGGTACGCACCGACGCCGCTACCCGGGCCGCCGTCCTCGCCACCGGCGAGACGCTCGAACGGCTCGGCCACACCGTGGAGCCGGCGGTCGTCGCCGTCGACCCGCGCTTCACCGACGACTTCCTCGCCTACTGGGGTCTGCTGTCCTTCCTGATCGGAGCCACCGGCCGGAGCCTCGGCGCGGACTTCGACCGCCGCCGCATGGACCCCCTCAGCCGCGGGCTCCGCGAGTCGTACCTGGCCGTCTGGCGGAAGACCCCCGGCGTGCTGCGCCGGCTGCGGAGCACGGCCGTGGCGTACGCGGCCGCCTTCCGCGGCTTCGACCTCCTGCTGACGCCCGTGCTCGCACACACCACCCCGCGGCTCGGGCACCTCAGCCCGACCGTCCCCTACCCGCGGCTCATCGAGCGGATCATCGCGTACGTGGCGTTCACGCCCGTCGACAACGTCGTGGGAACACCGTCTGTCTCCCTCCCGTCGGCGCATGCGACGGACGACGGCCTGCCCATCGGCGTCATGTTCGCCGGCCGGCCCGGGGCGGAGCGCACCCTCCTGGAGATCGCGTTCGAGCTGGAGGCGGACCGGCCCTTCCGCCGCATCCAGGACCGTTGAGGCGCCAGCGGCGCGGACGGGCGGGAACGCGGCGGCGGGGCCGGGCGTTGCAGAGGTGACGGTGAGACTGCGGGACGGCGAGCGGCCGTCCGGCGTGACGGGTGGAGGTGTCCGATGTCCAAGCGCGCGGGAGTCGCGGCTGCCGGTGTCCTGGCGGC
Organism: Streptomyces sp. WAC05292; assembly: GCF_003949955.1. NCBI lineage: Bacteria > Bacillati > Actinomycetota > Actinomycetes > Kitasatosporales > Streptomycetaceae > Streptomyces > Streptomyces sp. WAC05292. The sequence goes on along the minus strand of NZ_RPSE01000151.1, from coordinate 4,146 downwards.
GATCGTGTTGTTCGGCCTCGTCGGGTTCTGGGCGGGGCTGCTGGTCCTGGTCGGCGTGCCCGCGGCGGCGTACCTGCTGCTCGACCCCTCCCAGCGGCGCCGCGTGAGGGACGTCTCCCGCAGAGAGCTGGGCCGCTGACCGGGGCCGGCCCGGTGGGGCCGGCCCCGGCCGGGCCGCAGGCCGCTCAGTAGTAGCCGCGCATCAGCTCGGTGGCCCACGCGGGCTGGCGCACCTCCCCGCGGGGACCGAACTCCGCCATGTACGGCTTGATGTCGAGGACCGGCGTGCCGTCCACCGCGTCCAGGCCCTCGACGCGGAGATCCAGGCCGTCCACCGAGACGATCCGGCAGCGGGAGACCCCCAGCCGGTTCGGGCGGTTCTTGCCGCGCTGGGCGAAGATCCCGACGAGCGGCCAGTCCGGGTTGCCCCGCGGCCGCCGGGCGCCCGACTCGACCTTCCCGGGCGGGACCCGGTCGAAGTGGTACACGACCTCCGCGTGCGAGAAGGCGTCCAGCCCGTACAGCGCCTCGGGGCCGAACCGCGCGGCGTCCAGCCGGATCACGGCCGTCTCGCACCCCCAGTCGTCGTCCACCGCGTCCGTCCTGCCGCCGACCACCACGGCGACCGGCTCCGACTCCACCATCACGGCGTTCCCCCTTGTCCCGGTGCCCCGTCACACGGGGCGTACGGCCACGCGCTCCAGCGCCTCCAGCAACTCCGGCAGGTCCGGGAGCCCGCCCCGGCCGCCCTCCGGAACCGGGAGCACCTCGCCCGGCTCCTCGTCCAGCAGGACGAAGGCGGTCCCGCCGGTCCGCGCGACCAGCGACCAGCCGGGGCCGTCGGCGCGCAGGGTGCGGGCGCCCTCGCCCGCGAACGCCGACCGCACCCGGCCCGCCGGCGGCGGCGTCCGCGTGTACGCCCCGGCCTCCGCCAGCGCCCGGGCGAGCCCGGGATGCGCCGCAGCCGACGCGCCGCCGTCCGCGGCGGTGCGCCCACTCCACTCGGCCCACTCCCGGGCGACCTGGTCGGCCCCCAGCCGGCGCTGCACCGGCCCCCAGCCGTCCGCGGAGGGCGGGGCCAGCGGCACCCGCCCGGTGCCGTCCGCACCCTGCTCCGGATCATGCGGCTCCGGCAGCCCCGACGCGGCCACCGTCAGCTCCAGCGGCCACCCGGCGAGGGAGGCGACGACCGTCCGCTCGTCCGGCGACAGGTCGTACTCCATGCCGCAGTCCCAGGCCGCGACGGCGGCGGCGACCAGCGGGACGTCGTCCACGACGACCGTCCAGCGGGCGCCCTCCTCGTCCTGCCCGAGAACCAGCCCGTACCCCTGCGGGTCCGGATCCACTCCGAGCAGCGCGCACGCCTCAGGGAAGTCGTCGCCCAGCACACTCGGAAACCCCGCCGGGGTCAGCAGCACCGCGGTCAGCACCCACAGGGAACCGCCGCCCTCGTCTCCGGACACCTGGCCTCCCGGTCTCTCGCCGCCCGTCGGCGCACCCTAACCAGCCGGTAACCTCCCCGTCGAGAGTCCGCGGGCGCCGATTTCCAAGGTCCCCACCTGCACGTAGAGTTGGGCGCCCGCCACAGAAAGGGGCCATCCGGTGCAGCGCTTCGACCGGCTGAGGGAGATCCTCGGGCTGGATCCCGACAAGGACTTCCTCGCCATCTACCGGCTCACCGCCACCTACGAGTTCCCCTGGGACTTCACCCGCGCCCTGGAGCTCGCCCTCTTCCGGACCTACGCGGTCCCCGGCATCGGCCGGCTGCTGGCCGAGACGGCGGAATTCACCGAGCGCGCGCAGAAGCGGTACGACGACACGGCGCTGCTCCTCGACGCCGTCGTCGAGCACGGCTTCGCGCACGAGACCGCCCGCACCGCGATCCGCCGCATCAACCAGATGCACCGCAGCTACGACATCCCGAACGACGAGATGCGCTACGTGCTGTGCACGTTCGTGGTGATCCCGGCCCGCTGGCTGGACGCCTACGGGTGGCGGAAACTGACCCACCACGAGCGCCGGGCCTCCGCCAACTACTACGCCACCCTCGGCCGCCACATGGGCATCAAGGACATTCCGGGCTCTTTCGAGGAATTCGAGGCCGTCCTCGACGCCTACGAAGCGGAGCACTTCGGCTGGGACGAGGGCGGCCGCCGCGTCGCCGACGCCACCCTGGACCTGATGGCCTCCTGGTACCCCGCCCCGCTCGCCCCCGCCGTGCGCGGCGCCGGCCTCGCACTCCTGGACGACACCCTGCTGGACGCCTTCCGCTTCGCGCCGCCCCATCCGCGGGTCCGCGGCCTGGTCCGCGGCGCGCTGCGGCTTCGCGGGCGGGCCGTCCGGCTGCTGCCCCCGCGCAGGGCCCCGCACTACGCCCGCCAGAACCCGGAGATCAAGGGCTACCGCGACGGCTACGACGTGGGCGAGCTCGGCACTTTTCCGCTGCCCGGCTCCGGCGGCTGTCCCGTACCCCACCAGCGCCGGCCCAGCGGAGCCGGGACCCAGCCGACGGCGTGACCCCGGGCGGCTCCCCGGATCCCGCGCCCGGGGCCGCCGTACGTCCTCAGCGGCGGCGCACCGCGACGGCCAGGAAGCGGTTGTCGAGGTCCGCATAGGAGACCAGCTCCCAGCCCGAACCGGCCAGCAGCGGGCGGAGGTTGTGCTCGGCCCGCAGGTCGTCCGGGGTGAGCTCGCGGCCCTGCCGCGCGGCCAGCGCCGCCCGCCCGACGGGGTGGAACAGGGCAAGCCGGCCGCCGGCGCGCACCACGCGGGCCAGCTCTCGCAGGCCCGCCGCCGGCGCGGGCAGGTGCGCGATCAGCCCGGACGCGAACACCGCGTCCAGCGCCGCGGCGCGCAGCGGCAGCCGGGCCGCGTCCGCGAGCAGCAGGGTCCCCTGGGCGTCCCGGCCGGCCTGCCGTGCGGCGTCCAGCATCTGCGGCGTGAGGTCGGCGCCGAGGACGGTCCCTTCCGGGCCGACGGCGGACCGGAGCGCGGGCAGCGCCCGCCCGGTGCCGCAGCCCGCGTCGAGCACGCGGTCGCCGGGCCGCAGCCCGAACTCGGCCACGGCCGCGGCGAAGGCGGGGCCGTCGTCGGGGAACTTCGCGTCCCAGGCGGCGGCCCGCGCCCCGAAGAACTCCTGCACGTGCGTGTGCGTGTGCGGGGTCTCGGGGGCGGGAGCGGGACGGGCTGCGGGGTCGGGAGAATGCGTGCGGTCCTCGGTCATGGGCACATGATCCCGCACCGTCCCGCGCCGGCCCGCCGGGCAGGCTGTAGCGCACTGCGGTCGGACCCAGACGTTTCTCTGTCATATTCCAGCAGTTCCAGCGGCTTTCGAAATGCGTCCCCTGTTCGTGCCCTCACCCGGACTAGCGTCCCGGGGCCATGGGACACCTCGACCACGCGGCGTACGGCCGGCTGACGCCCGCCCTGTCGCACGCGATGGCATCCGTCGGCGCCGCCCTCGGCCTGCGCTGCACCGTCCGCGCGCTCGCCGCGACCGGAGCCGCCCGCCGCAACCGGCTCCTCACCGCGGCCTCCGCCATCGGCACCGGCATCTGGACCATGCACTTCGTCGCGATGCTCGGCTCCCACGTCACCGGCACCGAGATCCGCCATGACGTGCCGCTGATGACCCTCCTCGGGCTGGTCGTCGCCGTCGTGGTCGTCGGCGCAGGGGTGCTCGCCGTCGGGTACGGGCAGGGCCGCGGCAGCGCCCTGGCCGTCGGCGGCCTCACCACCGGCCTCGGCGTCGCCGGCATGCACTACCTGGCGATGGCCGCCCTCCGCCTGCACGGCAGCGTCTCCCACGACGCGGCCGCCGTCGCGCTGTCCGTCGCCGTCGCCGCGGCCACCGCCGCTCTGTGGGCGGCGCTCCACACCAGGACGCCCGCGGCAGTCGCGATCGCCTCGCTCGCCATGGGCACCGCCGTCAGCAGCATGCACTACACGGGGATGGCGGCCGTCGCGGTCCGGGTCGTCCCCTCCGACCGGGCCCTGCCCGGGGCGACCGCGATGCGGTTCGTCTTCCCGCTCGCCGTGGGGCTCGGCTCGTACCTCTTCCTCACCGCGGCGTTCGACGTGCTCGCCCCGACCGCCGCCGGGCCGGCGGCGGTCGGGGAGAGCGCGTCGAACGCCGCGGTGAGGAAG
>NZ_RPSE01000150.1:0-13211 GCF_003949955.1 Streptomyces sp. WAC05292 | reverse complement strand
CCGGGCCGTGGCCGCGGCGCCGCGGGCGCGGATGTCGCCGACGGTGGCGGTGCGGATGCCGGCGGCGCGCAGTTCGGCGAGGTCGGCGTCGCCGTCGCGGACCCCGAAGAGGCGGACGTCCTCCTCGCGCAGGTAGGGGCCGCGGCCCTCCAGATCGGTGAGGTCGGCCTGGCCCCGGCCGGTGGCGAGGGCGAGTTCCTCGCCGCCGGCCGCGCCCACGGGCCCGTTGACGGCCTCGTTGCCGGGGTGGCGGAAGTCCGCCGAGCCGTCGATGGCGGCCAGCCCGTACCGGCCGAGCCGGCGCAGGGCCAGCGAGGCGCCGAGCTGGATCGAGCAGTCCCCGCCGAGGACGATCGGGAACTCGCCCGCCGCGAGGTGCTTCTCGATGCGGTCGGCGAGGGTGACGGTGTACGCGGCGAGCGGCCCGGCGTGGAAGACGCCGTCGCCTTCCCGCCAGTCGCCCCGGTCGTAGCGGGGCGGTACGACGACGCCGCCCTCGCGCGCGCCGAGCCGGCTCAGCAGGCCCTGTTCGCGCAGGGCGCCGGCCAGCTTGTACACGCCGGGCACGGTGCCGGGGGCGGGGGGCCGCAGGCCGAGGTTGGAGGGTGCGTCGAGCAGGACGAGGCTTCGCATGGGATCATCGTGCGCCATTGCGGCCGCCCGGACCAGAGGCCCCCGCGGCCTCCGCGGTGATCGCCCAGCGCTCGTGGTCGCGCCAGGCGCCGTCGACGAAGAGGAAGTCCGGGGAGAGGCCCTCAAGCCGGAAGCCGCGGCTGCGGACGAGGCCGATGGAGGCCGTGTTGCCGGGCTGGACGTTGGCCTCCAGGCGGTGCAGTCCGAGACCGGCCGGGGCGGTCGGGGCGGCTGGGGCGCCTGCGGCGGTCGGGGCGGCTGCCCGGTCGTCGGCGCCTGCGGGGAGGGGGGCGAAGGCGTGGGCGAGGACCAGGTCGAGGCCCTCGCCGAGCAGTCCGCGCCCCGCGGCGTGTGCGAACGCGCCGTACCCCAGGGCCCCGCACTGGAAGGCGCCGCGGACGATGTTGTTGACGTTCACGAAGCCGGCGATGGCACCGGTCGCCCGCTCGCACACCAGGAACCCCGCCCGGGCGCCGTCGCCGCCGGACAGCCGGGCCGCGTACGGCTCGTACGCCTCCAACGTGTCCGGCGGGGACAGCCACGGGTGGTGCAGTCCGCGGCTCTCGCGCACGCGGGCGGTGAACTCGGGCCCGTCGGCGGCCCGGAAGGGGCGCAGGGCGACCCGGTCTCCTTCGACGAGGTACGGGGAAAAGGGCATCGCCCCAGCGTATGCGCCGTGGCAGGATCCCGCTGTGATCACCGATTCGCCCGCGGGCGGCGGGCTGCTGGAGGCCGCGGTCCGCAACAACGCCGAGTGGTGCGCCGCGGTCTGCCCCGGCGGCGCCTTCACGGCCGACGCCTGGACCAGCCCGCACCGCACCCCGCCGTACTATCCGGACGCCGTCACCCTGACCCGCGGCGCCTCGGCCGCCGGGCTGGCCGCCGCCGTCGACACGTCCGTGCCCGGCTGCTCGGTCAAGGACTCCTTCGCCGTGCTCGACCTGGCGCCGGCCGGCTTCGAGGTGCTGTTCGAGGCGCAGTGGATCCACCGCCCGGCCGGGCCGCCCGCCGGGCCCGGCCCCTCCCTGCACTGGTCGCGGGTCGCCGGCCCCGCCGAACTGCAGCAGTGGGAGGCCGCCTGGGGAGGCGGGGAGCCCGGCGGCCTCTTCCGCCCCGGGCTGCTCACGGGCGGGATCGCCTTCCTGGCGGGGCGGACCGGCGACGGCCGGATCGCCGCCGGGGCCGCCGCCAACGCGGCCGCCGGAGTGGTCGGCGTCTCCAACGTGTTCACGGCCGCGGGCGTTCCCGCCGACGAGGCGTGGTCGGGGGCCCTCGGCCGGGTCGCCGCCCTGTGGCCCGGCCTGCCCGTCGTCGGCTACGAGGCCGGGGAGGAGCTGGAGACGGCCGCCCGACACGGCTTCGCCCCGCTGGGCGGGTTGCGGGTCTGGCTGCACTCCCCCGCTTAGGCCGTCTCCAGCCGCAGCCGCGGCACGTCCGTCCGCTCGATGCCGAACACCTGCGCGTACAGGGAGAGTTCGGCCTCCAGCGCGCGGACCATCGTCTCCGCCCGGCGGAACCCGTGCCCCTCGCCCGCGAAGGCCAGGTACGCGTGCGGCACCGACCGGCCGCGCAGCGCCGCCAGCAGCCGCTCGGCCTGCGCGGGCGGGCAGACCGCGTCGTCCAGCCCCTGGAGCAGCACGAAGGGGGCGGTGATCCGGTCGGCGCGGGCCACGGGGGAGCGCTCCCGGCAGAGCACGGCGAGGGTCTGCGGCGGACCGGCCAGCCCCTCGACGTAGCGGGACTCCAGGTCGTGGGTCTCCTCGGCGAAGCCGCGCAGGTCCAGAACGGGGTAGCGGATCGCCGCGCAGGCGTACAGGGACGTCGAGGCCAGCGAGGCCGCGGCCGTCCAGCCGCCCGCGCTGCCGCCGCGGATCGCGAGGCGGGCCGGGTCCGCGGTCCCCTCGTCGGCGAGCGCCCGGGCCACGGCCGCGCAGTCCTCCACGTCGACCACGCCCCACTGCTCGCGCAGCCGCTCCCGGTAGGCGCGCCCGTAGCCGGTGGAGCCCCCGTAGTTGACCTCGACGACGCCGATGCCGCGGGAGGTGAAATAGGCGATGTGCAGGTCGAGGACGGGCGGGACGTGCTCGGTGGGACCGCCGTGCGCCCACACCGCGTACGGCGGCAGCTCGTCGGCGGGGGCCCGCCGGGCGGGGTGGTACGGCGGGTAGACGTGCGCGTGGATCTCCCGGTCGTCCGGGCCGAGGAAGGTGCGCGTCTGCGGCTCCGGGTAGTACGCCGGGTCCACCGGGGCGGGGGCCTGCGCGCCCACCACCCGGGCGTGCCCGGTGCGGGTGTCGAGCTCGACCACCTCGTAGGCGGTGCGGGGGCTGGCCGCGACCCCGTAGACGAGGTCGCCGTGCGCCGCCAGCGTCGGCTGCCAGGCGGTCCACGGACCGGCTGCGTCGACGAGGTCGCCCGTCTCGGGGTCCAGCACGCCGAGGACGCCGGAGCCCAGCCCGTGCAGGACGGCGACGAGGCCGCCCGCGGGGCCGCCGGTGCGGGTGCCGGCACCGGGCAGCGGAACGAGCCAGTTCAGCCCCGGCCGCCAGAGCGCGCCCCCGAACTCCTCCTCCCGCGGGCACAGGTTGACGGCCTCGCCGGTCTCGGGGTCGACGCGGTACGGGTTCCACCAGCCGCTGCGGTCGCTGACCGCGAGGAGGGTGCCGTCCTGCGCCCAGTCGGCCTGGGCGACGGCCTCGTCCGGGCCGCCGATGACGGTGCGCGGGTCGGCGAGGGTCCCGTCGTCGGTGATCCGGGAGAGCTCGGCCTCGGTGCCGTCCCACGGCATCCGGGGGTGGTCCCAGACGAGCCGGACCGCGTGCCGGCCGTCCGGGGACAGGCGCGGCCCGGTGCTGAAGCGGTGCCGGTCGTCGGTGAGCTCCCGTACGCGGGACCGGTCGTCGGCCGCGGACCCGTCCAGCGGTACGGCGGCCAGGACGCGGCGGGCCCCTCCTCGTCTTCGTCCACTTCGCCGACCAGCGCATGTACGCGTACGAGCCCGACGCGGGGCCGCTCGGTGCCCGCCCAGGGGCGGCCGCCGTACTCGGTGAACGCGCTGCGGACGTTCCACGGGGCGGGCAGGGCCGCCCGGGGCGGGCCGCCGTCGGCGGGGCGCCGGACCAGGGTGCGGCGGCCGCCTTCGGCCGGGCGCGGCTCGGTCCACCAGACCTCGGCGCCGATGGTGCCGAGGTATTCGGGGCGGCCGTCGAGGGAGGCGGCGAGGGCGGCGTCGATGGGCGAGGGCCAGCTGCCGTAGGGCTGCTCCCGGATCGCGGCGGGCGGCGGCTCGGCGGCGTGCGGAACGGCGGCGGCAGGCTGCTCGGCGTGCGGGCCGGCGGCCGGGGGGTCCTCGCGGGCGGCGTCCATCACAGGGTCCGCAGCGCGTGGTCGAGCACGCGGACGCCGAAGTGGAGGGCGTCGACCGGGACGCGTTCGTCCACGCCGTGGAAGAGGGACCAGTAGTCGAAGTCGGGCGGGAGCCGGAGCGGCGAGAAGCCGTAGCCGGTGATGCCGAGGCGGGAGAACTGCTTGGCGTCGGTGCCGCCGGCCATGCAGAAGGGGACGACGCGCCCGTCGGGGGCGAAGCGCTCGACGGACTCGCGCAGGACGGCGAACGTCCGGCCGTCGACCGGCGCTTGCAGGGCGTCGGTTCGGTGGTGGAACTCCCACTCGACGTCCGGCCCGGTCAGGTCGTTCAGGGTGGTGAGGAACTCCTCCTCGCCGCCGGGCAGCGTCCGGCCGTCGACGTAGGCGGTGGCGGTGCCGGGGATGACGTTGACCTTGTAGCCGGCGTCGAGCATCGTCGGGTTGGCGCTGTTGCGCAGCGTTCCTTCGACGAGCGCCGACCCGGCCGGGCCGAGCTTGGGCAGCAGCTCGTCGAGGTCGGTGCTGCGGGCGCGCGGGTCGATGTGGAGGCCCTGGAGGGCGGCGAGTTCGGTGATGCAGGCGGCCACGGTGTCGGTGAGGCGGACGGGCCAGGTGTGCTCGCCGATCCTGGCGACGGCCGCGGCGAGCCGGCTGACGGCGTTGGCGCGGTTCGGCTTCGAGCCGTGCCCGGCCGTGCCGCGGGCCGTCAGCTTCAGCCAGGCGGTGCCGCGCTCGCCGGCGGCGATCGGGTAGAGGGGCCGGCGGGGGCCGTTGTACACGGTGAACGCCCCGGACTCGCCGAGCCCCTCCGTACAGCCCTCGAACAGGCCGGCGTGCCGGTCGGCGAGGAAGCCCGCACCGTCGACGGCGCTGTCCTCCTCGTCGGCGGTGTAGGCGAGGACGATGTCCCGGCGCGGGACGGCGCCGGCGCGTGCCCAGGCGCGCACCACGGCCAGGACCATGGCGTCCGTGTTCTTCATGTCGACGGCGCCGCGGCCCCACACGACCCCGTCGCGGACCTCCCCCGAGAAGGGGTCGGTGCTCCACTCGGCGGGGTCGGCGGGCACCACGTCGAGGTGGCCGTGGACGAGGAGGGCGTCGGCCGACGGGTCGCTGCCGGGGATGCGGGCCACCACGTTGGTGCGGCCCGGGGTGCGCTCCAGGAGGACGGGCTCCAGGCCCGCCGCGGCGAGGCGCTCGGCGACGTACTCGGCGGCGGGGCGCTCGCGGCAGTCGCCGCCTCCCCTGTTGGAGGTGTCGATGCGGATGAGGTCGGAGGTGAAGGCGACGGCCTCGTCGAGGGCGGTCCCGTCGACCGGGGACGCCTCGACAGGCGGCTCCGCGGCCGGGGTGTGCGCGGCCGGGCGCTGGGGGGTGACTGCGGGCATGTCAGCCATACTGCTCCTCCACGGCCGCCGAGACGACCGTCGTGACCGCCTTGAAGGTGCGGATCCCCTCGTACATCGTCCCACTGGTGTACGCGGCCCTGCGTTCGCCGGTGCGCTCGACACCGGGCACGACGGTGGCGGCCATCGCCAGGTGCTCCGCGTCGAACTCCATCTCCACGGTGTGGGGGCCGCGGCGGACGGGGTCTCGGCGGACGGCGAGGCCGGCGGCGGCCTTGGCGGCGGCCCTGATGTCGGCTGCGGTGCGGGCGGGGGTCCGGCAGACGGCGGCGTACCGGGAGACGTGGTCCTTGACGGCGACGGTGAGCGCGCCGGGGGCGTAGCCGGCGGCGTCGGCGCAGGTCATGTCGTCACCGGTGACGAGGACGACGGGGACGCCGAACTCGGCGACGACGTGGGCGTTGAGCAGGCCCTCGCTGGCGCGGACGCCGTCGAGCCAGACGCCGGTGAGGGAGTTGGCGAGGTAGGTGTGGGCGAGGACGCCCTCGGAGCCGGCGCCGCAGTGGTAGCCGACGAAGGCGATGCCGTCGATGTCGCCGTGCTGGACGCCCTCCACCATGGAGAGGGACTTGTGGCGGCCGGTGAGCATCTCGACCCGGTCGTCGAGCTGTTCGAGGAGCAGGTTCCGCATGGTCCAGTGGGCTTCGTTGACGAGGACCTCGTCGGCCCCGCCGTCGAAGAAGCCGAGGACGGCCGCGTTCACGTCGGAGGTGAACATCGGGCGGCAGCGCTCCCACTGGGGAGTGCCGGGCAGGACGTCGGCGGGCCAGGTGACGCCGGTGGCGCCTTCCATGTCGGCCGAGACGAGGATCTTCATCGGGCCCCCTGGGCGGTCGGCTGCGCGCGGCGCCGGCTGACCGGGCGGCCCGCCCGCCCGCGCAGGCGTCCAGCCTAGCCCTCCGGGTCCGCCGCGGCCCGTGGACCACGCCCGCGGGCCGGCGGCCCATCCGCACCGGGAATTCCACCCGATCCGGTGAGCCGCCCGGCGGCGTCGCGGCCCGGCGCAGGCGCAACGGCCTTGCTCAGGACTCGACTTCGTTCGCGAGGTTCTCGAGGACGGTGTCGTAGATGCGGCCGAGGCCCTTGGGGGCGAAGGTGCGCTCGAAGAAGCCGCCGATGCCGCCGGCGCCGTTCCAGACGGTGGTGACCACGGCCTTGGACTTGCCCTCGCCGGCCGGGGTGACGGTCCAGGTGGTGACCATGGAGGAGTTGCGGTCCTTCTCCACGAGCTGCCCGTCGGTCGGCTCGGTGACCTCGAGCAGGCAGTCGCGGACGCGCTTGCTGGTGGCCTGGAGCTTCCAGTGGACGAGGGTCCCCTCGCCGTCGCCGCCCTCGCGCACCTCGTACTCGCTGAAGTGCCCGGGCAGCAGCTTGCGCCGGGTACCGGTGTAGTCGGCCAGCGTGTCGAACACGGTCTCCGCGTCGGCCGCGATGATCCGCTCCGTGGTGGCCTCGACCTGCGCCATACCTGTTCCTCCAGCAGTTGTGTTGCCTAGACGGCGGCAAGCCAACCACCTCGGACCGGAACCCCCAAAATCGGGGGCCGGACGCCACCCCGCACGATCATGGGAACGTTTGTTCTATTCTCGTGGCGAGCGACCGGAGGAGGCACGCCATGCGCTGGGACAACCTGAGCGGGGACACCGAGGGCGGGGCGGACGGGGCCGCCGGGCCCCTCGCGCTCTTCGGCACGGGCTCCGTCGTCACCCGCACCTTCGACACGCCCGAGTTCCGCGGGATCACCTTCCACGAGGTCCGGGCGCGATCGATCCTCAACCGGGTCCCGGGCGCCTCGCGGATGCCGTTCGAGTGGACGGTGAACCCGTACCGGGGCTGCAGCCACGCCTGCGTCTACTGCTTCGCCCGCAAGACGCACTCCTACCTCGACCTCGACACCGGCCTCGGCTTCGACTCCCAGATCGTCGTCAAGACCAACGCCGCCGAGCTGCTGCGGAAGGAGCTCGCCTCGCCTCGGTGGACCGGCGCGCACGTCGCCATGGGCACGAACGTCGACTGCTACCAGCGCGCGGAGGGCCGCTACCGGCTCATGCCCGGGATCATCGGCGCGCTGCGCGAGCGGGCCAACCCCTTCTCGATCCTCACCAAGGGCACCCTGATCCTGCGGGACCTGCCGCTGCTGGCCGGGGCCGCGCGCGAGACCGAGGTCGGCGTGTGCGTGTCCGTCGGCTTCACCGACGCCGCCCTGTGGCGGACCGTCGAGCCGGGGACGCCCTCCCCCGCCGCCCGGCTGGGGGCGGTGCGGGCCCTGACCGAGGCGGGGATCGGGTGCGGCGTGCTGATGGCGCCGGTCATCCCCTTCCTCTCGGACTCGCCCGAGCAGCTCCGGGAGACCGTCCGGGCCGTCGCCGCGGCCGGCGCGGTCTCCGTGACACCCCTGGTACTCCATCTGCGGCCCGGCGCCCGCGAGTGGTTCACCGCCTGGCTGGAGCGGCACCACCCGCGGCTGGTGGGGCGGTACCAGCGGATGTACGCGGGCGGGGCGTACGCCCCGTCCTGGTACCAGCGCCGGATCACCCGCCAAGTCCACGAGTTCGCGGCCGAGTTCGGCATCGGCCCGGCCCGGCCCGCGGCGACCCGCGGCGGCGGCCGGCGGCAGGGGCCGCCGGGGGCCGCGCCGGAGGGGCCCGTGCAGCTGGCCCTGGGGTGAGCGCGGACGGGGGGCCGGGGCTCATCCCATCGGGCCAATCCGGCGCCGGGTAGCGCCTTCCCGGCCGGGGTTTCCGGGACGATTCCGCCCAGAACACTCGGCTGGGAGGCCCCATGCTGCACCCGTTGAAGAAGCGCGTTCCCCTGACGAAGCGCGTCGCCCTCGCGCTGTCGATCGGCACCGCCGCGGCCGCCGCCCTCGCGGCGGCGCCGGCCGGGGCCGCCGTACCCGCCGTGCCCGCGGCCGGCGCACCGGCCTCGGCGGCGGCCGCCGCACCTGCCGCGGCACCGGCGGCGCTGCGGTGGACCGGGTGCGGGACCACGCGGTACCCGTCCCTGCAGTGCGCCTCCCTCCAGGTCCCCCTCGACCACGCCGCCCCGCAGGGCCGCCGGATCACGCTCGCGCTGACGCGCGTCCCGCACACCGCCGCCAAGAGCCAGGGGCCGCTGCTGGTCAACCCGGGCGGCCCGGGGGGCAGCGGCCGCAACCTCGCCCCGTACATCGCCTCGACCCTGCCCAAGGACGTCGCCGCCCAGTACGACGTGATCGGCTTCGACCCGCGCGGCGTCGGCCGCAGCGAGCCCGCCCTCGACTGCGCGGCCGGGCACTTCGACCCCGTGCGCCCGGACTCCGTCCCCCGCACCCTGCAGGCCGAGCAGGCCAACCTGGACCGGGTGCGGGCCTTCGCCGAGGCCTGCCAGGCCAGGCACGGGGACGTCCTGCCGTACATCGACACGGTGTCCGCGGCCCGGGACATGGAGGCGATCCGCGCGGCGCTCGGCGCTCCCAAGCTCAGCTACTTCGGCTACTCGTACGGCACCTACCTCGGCGCGGTGTACGCCAAGCTGCACCCGGGCCGCGTGCACCGGATGGTCCTGGACTCGGTCGTCGACCCGGACGGGGTCTGGTACGAGGACAACCTCGCGCAGGACCGGGCCTTCGACGCCCGCCACCGGGCGTTCCTCGGCTGGGTCGCCGACCACGACGCCGTCTACCGGCTCGGGACCGACCGGGACGAGGTGGAGGAGCGCTGGTACGCGATGCGCGCGGCCCTGGCCGCGGAGCCGGCGGGCGGCAAGGTCGGCGCGTCCGAGCTGGAGGACACCTACATGCCGGGCGGCTACTACGACGGCTACTGGCCGGTCCTCGCCGAGGCGTTCTCGAAGTACGCGGCGGACGGCGACGCGGCGCCGCTCGTGGCGGCGTACGAGAAGTTCGGGGCGGTCGCGCCGACGGCGGGCAACGGGTACAGCGTCTACACGGCGGTGCAGTGCCGCGACTCGGCCTGGCCGGCGGACTGGAACCGGTGGCGGGCCGACATGTGGCGCGCCCACGCCGAGGCCCCCTTCATGACCTGGAACAACGCCTGGTACAACGCCCCGTGCGCGTTCTGGAAGACGGAGCCCCTCCGGGCCCCGGACGTGGCGAACGCCGACATCCCGCCCGCGCTGCTGCTCCAGGCGACCGAGGACGCGGCGACGCCGTTCGGGGGCGCGCTGGCCATGCGGGAGAAGCTGAAGGGGTCGGCGCTGGTCGTGGAGGCGGGCGGCGGCAACCACGGGGTGTCGATGGGCGGGAACTCCTGCCTGGACGAGAAGGTGGCCGCCTACCTGCGGACGGGCGCCGCGGCGGACGCGACATGCACCGCGCAGCCGGCGCCGCAGCCGTCCGCCGGTACGCGCGAGGCGGCGCCGTCGGCCGGCGGGGCGGCCCTCCACGGCCTCCTGGGCTTCCGGAGCTGATCACCGGGCGGGCAGAATCGCGCCATGACGACCACGGAACCCGGCGCACCCGCCGCCTCGCACATCACCCGCGTCGCCGCGCCCGAGGGCGTGGCCCCGAGCCCCCAGTACAGCCACGTGGTCTGGGGTTCCGGGCGGTTCGTGGCGGTGTCGGGGCAGTGCGCCCTCGACGAGCGGGGCGGGGTCGTCGGCGTGGGCGACGCCGCCGCGCAGGCCCGGCAGGTGTTCGAGAACCTGCGCCGGTGCCTGGCGGCGGCCGGGGCCGGCTTCGACGACGTCGTGAAGCTGACGTACTTCGTGACGGACACGGCGCACCTGCCGGCCCTGCGCGCGGCCCGCGACGAGGTGCTGGCCCCGGGCCGGCTCCCGGCCTCCTCGGCCGTGCAGGTGGCCGGGCTCGTCCGGCCCGAACTGCTCGTCGAGGTGGAGGCCCTCGCCGTGGTGCCGGAGCCGGACCGGGCCTGACCCGGGCCCGTTCAGGGCAGCGCGTGCAGGGCCCGGGTCGCGGCCAACGCCAGGCGGGGGTGGGCCTGGGCGCGGGTGAGGACCTCGCGGGCGCGGGCGTCGGCCAGTTCGCCGAGGCCCTCCACGCAGGCGAGGGCCACCCGCCAGTACGGGTCGTGGGGGGAGAGCAGCCGGGACAGGGTGCGGATCAGGGCGGGCGCGGACTCCGGCGCGCGCAGCGCCGTCAGCAGGCGGACCGGCTGGAGCGCGTACGCGGTGCGCAGCTCGTTGGTGGCGAGGGCGGCCGCCGCGCGGGCGGTCCGCGGGTCGCCCAGGACGGCGAGGGCGCGGGCGGCGGCCGCGCAGCGCGGCGGGTCGCGGTGGTTCAGCAGCAGCACCAGCGGTTCGAACGCGCGGGCGTCGCGGGCGAGGCCGAGCCGGTAGGCGGCGAGCTCCCGCGCCCACAGGGGGAGGCCGGCGCCGGTGAGGGCCGCCGCCAGAGCGTCGGGTCCGGCGTCGCGGAGCTCCCCGTACCGGGGTGAGCCCGCCGCTTCCGCCCGCAGGCGCTCCAGTACGTCCGGTACGTCGGTCACCGGCACACCCTAGGGCTTGGCGGGCGGGGCCCGGGGGCGTTTGCGGTGATCGCCGGCCGGGCGCGGGGCGCGCGCCCGCCCGCGGCGCGGCGTACGTCACACCGCCCGGCTTATCCCTTGCTCTGGCCAACGAGTTACCGGCGGGTTAATCTGCCTTCACACGTTCGGGGCAGGCCTGGTGACGCAGCCGCCCCGTGCCAGTCGGTCCGGTGCCCCGGCCGTCCCTGCGGGCGGCGAGGCGCCCTTCGCACCGCCCTCTGCGCCCGTGCCGCCTTCCGCGGTCGGCGCTCTGCTTGCGGCGCGGCCCCGGGACAGGGTCCGCCGTCCTCCGCTCCGCCCCCTGCTTCGGCTGCCTGTGCGGAAACCCCCCTGTGTTCTCCGGCCGCGTGTCGTGCGCCGCGCGCCGCCCCTCAGTCGTCACCCTCATCCACTGGAGTCCCGCGATGGACCTTCCGTCCACGTCCGGTCAGCCCGCTCTGCAGACCATCGCCGTCGTCGGCCTCGGCACGATGGGCACCGGCATCGCCGAGGTGCTCGCCCGCGCCGGCCGCGAGGTCATCGGCATCGACATCAGCGAGGCCGCCGCACGCCGTGCCACCGAGTCCCTCGCCGCCGCGACCGCCCGTTCGGTCGCCCGCGGCGAGCTCTCCGAGGAGGAGCGCGAGGCCGTGCTGGGCCGGCTGCGGACCTACGGCGAGCTGGCGGCCGCCGCCGACGCCGACCTCGTCGTCGAGGTCGTGCCGGAGGACTACGGCCTCAAGCACCGGATCTTCACCGAGCTCGACGCGGTCGTGCGCCCCGACACCATCCTCGCGACGGGCACGAACGCCCTGTCGGTGACCCGGCTCGCCGCCGAGTCGCTGCGCCCCGAGCGGGTGCTGGGCCTGCACTTCTTCCACCCGGCGCCTGCGATGAAGCTGGTCGAGGTGGTCTCCAGCGTCCTGACGGCCCCGACGGCCGTGGAGGCGGTCACCGCCCTGGCCCTGGAGCTCGGCAAGGAGCCCGTCTCCGCGGGCGACCGGCCCGGTTTCGTGGCGGACGGCCTGCTGTTCGGCTACCTGAACCAGGCGGCCGCGATGTACGAGTCGAAGTACGCCTCCCGCGAGGACATCGACGCGGCGATGCGGCTCGGCTGCGGCCTGCCGATGGGGCCGCTGGCGCTGCTGGACATGATCGGCGTGGACACGGCGCGGACCGTCCTGGAGGCCATGTACGAGGCGTCGGGCGACCGGCTGCACGCGCCGGCCCCGATCCTGGGGCACCTGGCGGAGGCCGGGCTGACCGGCCAGAAGTCCGGCCGGGGCTTCTACACGTACGAGGCCCCGGGCAGCCAGGTCGTCGTGCGGGACGCGCAGACGCCGCTGGACGGCGCGGGCCTCGGCGAGGGACGGCCGGTCTCGCGGGTCGGCGTGGCCGGCTCGGGGACGATGGCGGGCGGGATCGCGCAGGTCTTCGCGCAGGCCGGGTACGAGGTGGTCCTCGCGGGTCGCAGCCTGGAGAAGGCGGAGGCCGCGAAGGCGGCGATCGGCAAGTCCCTGGACCGTGCGGTGTCCAAGGGCCGGCTGACGGCGGAGGCGGCGCAGGAGACGCTGGCGCGGATCGCGCCGGCCGGTTCGCTGGACGCGTTCGCCGACGTCGACCTGGCGGTCGAGGCGGTCGCCGAGGACCTGGCGGTCAAGCAGGAGCTGTTCGCCGCGCTCGACAAGATCTGCCGGCCGGGCGCGGTGCTGGCCACCACGACGTCCTCGCTGCCGGTGATCGCCTGCGCCCGGGCGACGTCGCGCCCGCAGGACGTGATCGGCATGCACTTCTTCAACCCGGCGCCGGCGATGAAGCTCGTCGAGGTGGTCCGGACCGTCCTCACCTCGGACGACGTCCACGCCACCGTCCGCGCCGTCTGCTCGCGGATCCGCAAGCACCCGGTGGACTGCGGGGACCGGGCCGGGTTCATCGTGAACGCGCTGCTGTTCCCGTACCTGAACAACGCGGTCAAGATGGTCGAGCAGCACTACGCCTGCATCGACGACATCGACGCGGCGATGCGGCTGGGCGGCGGCTACCCGATGGGCCCGTTCGAGCTCCTCGACGTGGTCGGCCTCGACGTCTCCCTGGCGATCGAGAAGGTCCTCCACAAGGAGTTCCGCGACCCGGGCCTGGCCCCGTCCCCGCTGCTGGAGCACCTGGTCGCGGCCGGCTGCCTGGGCCGGAAGACGGGCCGCGGATTCCGTGAGTACGCCCGCCGGTAACCGGAGGGCACCCGAGCCGGATGCGTGGGGAGGGCTGCTCGGGTCCGCCGGACCCTCACGGCGGGCCGTTCCCTCCGAGCCCAGTGCGGGCCCTCCCCCGCATCCTCCACCCC
>NZ_RPSE01000014.1:0-46359 GCF_003949955.1 Streptomyces sp. WAC05292 | reverse complement strand
ATCCCCGCCCCGGGGCCCTCCGAGGTCCCGCTGGACACACCCACCAGCGACCCCCGGATCCCGTACGAGCCGCAGCAGCCGTCACCCGCCCCCGCGCCGGGGCGGAAGTACCGCACGAGTGGTGGAGGTACGACCACGGCCTCGCGCGCGGTGGCCGAGCTCCAGGCGGAGCTGGCGGAGCTGGCCGCCGCCGAGCCGGGCGCCAGGGTCGAGATCACCTGGCGGGTCGTCGGCGGATGAGCAGCACTTCCACCACGGTCGCCGTCCGGCTGAACCTCGCGACCGTTACCCAGTACCTGTCGTCCCAGAGCTCTCTGACCGCTTCTCTGGCCGGGAGCGGCCGGCGCCGTGCCGTGCTGCTGCGCTCCGCGCCCCAGTGGGACGGCCCGGCCGAGCCCTCCTGGGGCGACGGGCTGGCCGCGCGCATCGCGGCCGCGCCGTCGCCGCTCGCCGTGCACGAACTGCTGCTGGATCACCTCGACGGCAGGGTGCCCGGGCCGGCCGTGCTCGTCGTCCTGACCGACCGCGAGCAGAACGAGCTCGACCCGGCCATCCTCGCGCGCGCCCACAAGAAGCGCGTCGACACGGTCGACAGCTGGGACGTGGTCCGCGACGCGTTCCGTGCCCAGCAGGTCGACCCGCGCCTCAAGGAATCCAACTGGGCCGCGGAGGCCCTGCTCGACGCCACCCCGCCGAAGGGAGGAGGCTGGCCGCCCGTCGCCGGCGGCATGCTCTCCCGGCGCACCGCACTGTCCTCCCTGGCCCTGCGCCGGCTACGACTGGGCCGGTACGACGAGGAGGCCGAATCCGCGGGCCGGACACCGACGGGGGACGCCCTGGACCCCCACGCCCTGTTCAGCTGGTCCCTGTCCGCCGGCGGACCCGGACTCTTCCTGAAGTTGCGCCGTCCGGAGCGCGACGGCCTTGCCGCGTTCCTCGGGGAAGAGGACCAGGCCGGCCTCGCCGGGCGGGCGCTCCTCGCGCTGGTCGAGGCCGACCACGGCGCGGACGCGGTGGCGTTCGGCCTTGTCTGCGCGGCGCTGTGGGTGCACTGCCGGCCGGATGCCTCCGCGTACAAGGCACGGGGCCGGGCCGAGCGCTGGTTCGGCGAACAGCCTCTCGCCAAGGGCGAGGAGCTGGATCTCCTCGTGTCCCGGTTCGGCCTCGCCGCCGAGGAGTACGTCGGCTCGCTCCTGACTTCCGCGGCGCGCGGTGCCGGTGGCGACACCGAGACCGCGCGCGAGGCCCGGCGGCTCAGCGACACCGTCCTGGACCGTGCTTCCGTACTGGTCCGCCAGTTCGGCGCGGAGGATGCCGCCGAGGCCAGCGCGCTGCTCGCAGCCGGCCTGGAGGCGCGCTTCGCAGCGGTGGGCCGAGCCCTGTCCGGCGGGCAGCCCCTCGTCATCGCCGATGCCGTACGCGCCCTCGGCGAGCACAGGCGGGCCGGCGGTCCGGACGTCCTGCCACGGGTCGAACGGGCACGGATGGCCCAGCGATTGGCGCAGTGGCTGGCCGGCGACCCGGCCGTCTCCTCCGCCACCGTCGCCGACGCGCTGCAACGGCACATCACGGAAACCGGGTGGGTGGACCGGGCGCTCGAACACATCGAAGCCGGCGGCGACCCCACCCCCGTCCTGAAGTCGGCGTACGACACGCTCGGCGAGCAGGTGCGCCTCAAACGACGCGAGATCGACGGCGAGTTCGCCCGCGCCCTGGCCGGCTGGACCTCCGCCGGCACCCGACCCGGCTCCATGCTGACGGTGGAGACCTTCCTGGACCGGGTCGTGAAGCCGGTGGTCCGCCGTGGGGCCGACCGCCGGGTGCTCCTGCTGGTCCTCGACGGGATGAGCGCTGCGATCGCCGGCGAGCTCGGTGAAGAACTGCGTTCCTCCTGGGCCGAGTACGACCCGCTGAACGAGGGTGCGCCACGCCGCCGTGCGATGGCCGCCGCCCTGCCCACGCTGACGACGGTCTGCCGTACGTCCCTGTTCGCGGGAAGGCTGACAAAGGGCACCCAGGCCGAGGAGAAGAAGCTCTTCCCCGCCCACGCCTTCTGGGACGGGGCCCCGGCCGCGGTCTTCCACAAGGACGAGCTCCGGGCCGAGGGCTCGGGCGACACCTTCGGGCCCGCACTCACCGAAGCCCTCGGTGACGGGCGGACGCACGTCGCGGTGGTTCTGAACACCATCGACGACCGCCTCGCCAAGGAGCAGAAGCTCGGCGACGGTGCCTGGCGCCTCGATGAGATAGGGCGGCTGCGCGATCTGCTGCGGGTCGCCGCCGCCCAGGGCATGGCCGTCATCCTCACCAGCGACCACGGCCACGTCGTGGACCGCCGCGATGTCAAGGTCAATGCCACGGCCCCGGACTCGGCACGGCACCGCGCCCCCGGCGGGCCTCTGGCGGACGCGGAAGTCGCGCTGTCGGGGCCTCGTGTGGTCTGGCCCGAGCCGGGCGGCTCGATCGTCGCCCTGTGGGACGCGGACTCGCGGTACAGCGCGCTCAAGGCGGGCTACCACGGGGGAGCATCCCTCAGCGAGTTCGCCATCCCCGTGCTCGCCTTCCTGCCGTTCGGCGCGAAGCCGCCCGAGGGCTGGCGTGAGCTGGGCGATCAGCGTCCGGCGTGGTGGTTCCTGGAGGAGCAGAAGCCGCTTCGGGCAGTCCCCCAGGCCTCTCCCTCGCCCGCTTCGCCGGAGAAGCCGAGTCGGCAGAAGCCGACGAAGGCGCAGGCCGAACTCGCCCAGACCCACGACTCGCTCTTCGACGTCTCTCTGGTTCCGGCGGCCGAAGGCGAGGGTGCCCTGGTCACACCCGTCCTGGTCGCACCGGACGAGGCACTCGTCACGGCGCTGCTCGCGTCCGAGGCCTTCCAGGACCAGGTCGGGCTACTGGCCCGCAAGCCTCCGTTGGACAAGCTGGAAAAGGCGATACTGGCGCTCCTGGAGGCCGGCGGCACCCTGCCCGTGACGGCTGTGGCGCAGCGCGTCGGCTACCCGGCCACCCGTGCGGACGGCTTTGCCGCAGTGCTGCGTCAGGTCCTGAACTACGACGGAGTGCAGGTCCTGCAGACCCTGCCGGACGGACGGACGCTCCGTCTCGACAGGGGTCTGCTGCAACTGCAGTTCGGGGTCTGAGGCGGTGGCTCAGCCGGCGTAGTCACGCAGCAGGGTGGTGAAGGCCGTCAGCTCCCGCATCGACTCGAGGGGCAAAGGTTCCGCGTCGAAATGAGCGATGCGGTTCCGGACATCCTTCACGCGTTGCAGGTGACGGACGAACTGGCCGCGGTCCAGGTACTCACACTGGAGCGCGGCCCAGTTGAGGTCCGCCTGTTGCGCCATGGTCTGCTTCTTCTGCTCGCCGTTGAGGAGGTAGACGTAGTCACCGAACGCCAGGTCCTCGACCCTGCCCGAGCGGTGCTCCGGCTTCTTGTTCGTCTGGACCGCCTTGATTGCCTCTTCACTGAGCTTGGCCCCCAGCCACCGGCGGAGGAGGGATTCGATCTCGCCGAGCAGGAAGAAGGGGCGGGCAGCGCTCTCGAAGCGGCCGACCACGTGGGCCTGCGTCACGATGCCGGACAGGCTTCCGTCCTCGCCCCGGACCAGAAGGTAGCCGTGCTCCGACAGCATCGGCAGGCACGCGAAGAACTCCTGCCGCGCATCGGCCAGCGGCAGAGACTCCTGCTGCATGGCGTTCTCCAGGCTGCTCTCCTTCCCCCGCTCGTACATGAGAGCCAGTGAGCGCCACGTGATGACGCCGTGGATCGTTGTCATGCCCGTCGTGACCGGTATCTGGGCATAGCCTCGCTGGCGCATCAGGTACGTCGCCTGGGACAGCTCCGTGGTGAGGGACACACACCGCACCCCGCCACGGGCGGACGGCAGGTCACCGATGCGGAGCCGCTGAGGCAGAGCGGCCGACGGGAGTGGATCCCGCTCCGCCGTGTCGGCTTCGTCGGCCTCGGGCACGGATTGCACGGCCGTGGCGAAAGGGACGACCTGGACCCGCTCGCCCGGAGCGCAGGTGGCGAAGTCGGGCAGGGTGGCGAGCCCCGCATCGGTCAGTGCTTCCGCGATCTCGTGCACGTTCCACGGCCGGCGCACCCGCACGCCGAACAGGTCCAGCAGCTCCCCGAGGGGTACCTCCGTGCCCTTGAGCGCCAGGAGCTGTTCGGTGCTCGGCTTCTGGTTCACTTGACCGCCTTGCCGTCGGTCATGTCGCGCAGGATCGTCCGCTTGCCCATGGCTGCGTACACCATGTCCTCGAGCTGCTTGGCCCGCGCGGCGTAGAACGCCTCGTAGTCGTTGTTCCTCAGGAAGTACGGATCGATCAGATGCGTCGCGATGACGTCGTCGAACCACTCACGGCGCATGTCGGAGGCAGCGGCGAGCGAGTCGAGGTAGCTACCGGGTGCGCCGGTGAGGGCCTGAGCCGCACGCAGGGACAGCGGGGTCTTGTTGACGATGGAGTTGGCAGGGGGGATCTTGGCCCCGTCCCGGTTCCGGCGCACCCAGGCCCGGGGGAAGATGTGCCGGACGTCCACGCCGTACTCGTCCATCAGGCTGGGCTTCAGCGGCGCGTCCGTGTAGTGCCAGTCCACCGCGCCCTGCTTGATGAGCAGCGCATAGATTCCCTTGTAGGCGGCGCTGTTCCGCGTGGTGAGCGTGTCCAGCCGCTCCGGGAAGAAGTAGGCGTCGGTGACGGTCTCCGGTGCGGGCCCCTCGCGCCGGACCCATGCCACCAGTTGTTCGACGTCCCGTGTGAAGCGGGTCTCGGTGGAGCCGCCGTACATCTCCCCGAGCACGCCGCACCAGTACCACTGCGTGATCATGTCTTCCGCGCCGAGCCTGTCGGTGGCCTCCCCGAGGATGGCCCTGACCGCGGCGAGGGGTACCAGCTGGGTGCGGTAGGGCAGCTCGGCGGCGCGCACGATGCACTGCCTCTCGAGGAAGGCACCGGCCCAGGTGAACGCCTGGGCAAGCCGCGGCGCGAGCGACTCGAAGTCCGCCAGGGGGAGCTCCAGGAGGTCGCGGCGCTTGCAGGAGACGCCGGTGCCCAGGCCGTCCTGCTTCCGGGACCACGTGCGGACCAGTGCCACGGCCTGCAGGAAATCGCTGCTGCTCAGTCCGTCGTCGATGCCCGCCTCGAGCCGTCCGAACACAGGGTGGCGGCCGGCCAGGTCTTCCTTGATCGCCCGCCAGACCTGCGGCAGCTGGTAGTAGTCTCCGGTCCGTTCGCGGTAGGCCCGGTCACCGGCGTAGGTCGCCGTCAGGAGCTCGAACACGTTGAGGGGAACGCCCCCCGTGTTCACCCGCTCGAAGACGGCGCACACCGCGTCCATGGAGGTGGAGGCCGCCAGTTTGATCATGGGTACCTGGAAGGAGCGCACGGGCTCCAGGACCTGCTCCTCGAAGCGGCTCCACCGGTCGAAATGGCCGTCGTCCATCTTCTCGTACGCTCGTCGCCAGGCATTCACCTTGGCGGTGTCGAAGACGATGCTCAGGGGGAAGAGTCCGGCAGCGCACTCGCCTTCGGCAGTGGTCAAGTCGTGGACGACGCTTCGGGCGAAGTTGGAACGCTGGACCTTGTCCTCCGGTACGGACACGATGGCCTCGTCGCGGTCCGCGGGCGAGCCGATGGCGTTCTTGATGTCCACGTAGTACCAGCGCCTGACAGGGTTGCCACGCGCATCGGTCGTCTCGACAGGACTGTCCTGGAACAGAGCTTGGAACAGCGAGGTGAGACGCTGCTGTCCGTCGAGGAGCAGCAGGCTGGGCGCCGCCTCCTCCGCCACCTGCGCGCCGGTGAGGGCACGGGCACGGAACGGTGAGTCGCCCCCCGTCTCCAGCGTCATCACCACGCCCAGGGGGTAGTCGAGCGTCACCGTCGCAACAATGGCTCGAATTCGATCGTCATCCCACTTCCAGTCCCGCTGGAAGTCGGGCAGTTGGAGCGAGCCTGACGCCACATCCGTCAGGAGCGCCTTGAGTTTCACATTGTCGAGTCCTGCCACGTGCCCGTTCCCCACCCTCGCAGTGCTGCGCGTTCTTCACGCGGGCGGCGATTAGACCAATCACGCGACACTGAGGTCAACGAGATCGGCCGCACCAGTAGTCGACTTCGGCCAACCGCTGGACGCCCCCGGAATGGGACACTGATGGGGTGAGTACCGCTGCTTCCTCCCGTCCCTCCCCGGCCAGCGCGGCGCGGCGCCGTGCGGTGATCGACGCCTTGCGCCGAGGCGCTGTTCCCGAAAGCGGGCTCGACCTCCTGGCCACCGGCCTGGACCGGTTCGAGGCGGCACTCGATTCCGAGCTCGACGCGGTCGCCTCCGGGTCTTCGGTGTTCAAGGCCGTCCGCGGAGAGTACGGATCGGGCAAGACCTTCTTCACCCGATGGCTGGGTGAACGGGCCAAGCGGAGGGGCTTCGCGCTGGCGGAGATCCAGATCTCCGAGACGGAGACCCCCCTCCACAAGCTGGAGACCGTCTACCGGCGTCTGACCGAGCGGCTCACCACCACGAGCTTTCCCCCGAGCGCGCTCCGGCCGGTCGTGGACTCGTGGTTCTACACCCTGGAAGAGGACGCCCTCGCGGACGGCGCCGACGAGGAAGCGCTCCCGCAGGCGGTCGAGAAACTGCTGACGGCACGACTGGCCGAGGTGTCGCGGCACGCTCCCTCGTTCGCCACGGCGCTGCGCGGCTACAAGTCGGCCCTCGCCGGAGGCGACGAGGCGACAGCGGCGGCCGTGCTGGCCTGGCTGGGCGGCCAGCCGCACGTGGCTGCGGCCGCGCGACGCTCTGCCGGAGTCCGCGGCGACCTCGATCATTTCGGGGCCTTGGGCTTCCTGCAGGGCCTCCTGACCGTGCTGCGCGATTCCGGGCACAACGGCCTGTTCGTCGTCCTGGACGAGGTCGAGACCCTGCAGCGGGTCCGTTCGGACGCCCGGGACAAGGCGTTGAACGCCCTTCGGCAGCTCATCGACGAGGTGCACTCCGGCCGGTTCCCCGGCCTCTATCTCCTGATCACCGGAACTCCTGCGTTCTACGACGGGCAGCAGGGGGTTCAGCGGCTCGCTCCCCTCGCCCAGCGCCTCGCCACCGATTTCACCACCGACCCCCGCTTCGACAACCCTCGTGCGGTCCAAGTGCGGCTGCCGGGCTTCACCCACGAGTCGCTGGTCGGCCTAGGAGTGACCATCCGGGACCTGTATGCGGAGAGTGCCTCCTCACCGGAACGCGTGAAGTCACTCGCCGACGACGCCTACGTTGCCGACCTCGCGCGCGCGGTGGGCGGAGCTCTCGGGGGGAAGGCAGGAGTGGCGCCCCGGCTGTTCCTCAAGAAACTGGTCGGTGACGTGCTGGACCGAGTCGACCAGTTCGAGGACTTCGACCCGCGCCGGCACTACCGGCTGACTGTGACGACCAGCGAACTCACGGACGTGGAGCGCAATTTCGCGGCATCCGGATCAGCCGACGACATCGACCTGGACATGTGATGGGTGCAGTCCCGGCGGGTGGGACAGGGTCCGCCCACACCAGCCCCCACCCAGACGGCACGGATCCCGTCGACCGGCTCGATCCCGTCATCCTCCACCATGTCGTGAACACGCTCGGCTGGCCCGACCTGCGGCCTCTGCAGCGGGCCGCGATCGACCCCCTCATGGACGGCGAAGACGCAGTGCTGCTCGCCCCCACCGCGGGCGGCAAGACAGAGGCGGCGTGCCTGCCGATCCTGTCGGCGATGTCCCACCAGCGCTGGTCCGGCACGTCCGTTCTTTACCTGTGCCCGCTCAAAGCGCTCCTCAACAACCTGGTCACCCGTGTCGACTCCTACGCCCAGTGGCTTGGCCGCCGGGCCGAGCTGTGGCACGGAGACACCAAGGAGTCTCAGCGCAGGCGCATCCGTACGGATGCACCCGACATCCTCCTCACCACTCCTGAGTCCCTCGAGGCCATGCTCATCGGGGTCAAGACCGACCACGCCCGTCTCCTGGGCGGGATCCGGGCAGTCGTGGTGGACGAGGTGCACGCGTTCGCCGGCGACGACCGAGGCTGGCACCTCCTCGCCGTGCTCGAGCGTCTGGAGCAGGTCACGGGGCACCCCATCCAGCGGATCGGCCTCTCTGCGACGGTCGGAAACCCTCGGCAACTGCTCACCTGGCTCCAGGGCTCCGGTGCGGGTAAGCGTCCGGGGCGGGTCGTCGCCCCCGACCTCACCCCGACCCCGGCTGCGGCCCCGACCGCGGCCGCCACGGGCGGGAGTCTTCGGCCGCCGGGCGAGGTGGAACTGGACTACGTAGGGTCCCTCGACAACGCGTCCAAGTTGATCGCGGCCCTGCACCGGGGGGAGAAGCGGCTCGTGTTCTGCGAGTCCAGGCGCCAGGTGGAGGAGCTGGGAGCAGCCCTGCGGGCACGCGAAGTGACGGTGTTCCTCTCGCACGCCTCCCTCTCGGCCGAGGAGAGAGCCCGTTCGGAACAGGCTTTCGCCGAAGCACGCGACTGCGTCATCGTCTCCACCTCCACACTGGAGCTGGGCATCGACGTGGGCGACCTGGACCGCGTCATCCAGATCGACTCGCCCCGCACCGTGGCCTCCTTCCTCCAGCGCATCGGCCGTACCGGCCGGCGCCCGGGGACCACCCGCAACTGCCTGTTCCTCGCCACCGGCAAGGACACCCTGCTGCAAGCCGCCGCCCTGCTGCTCCTCTGGGGGCGCGGTTGGGTCGAACCGGTCACACCCCCTCCGGAGCCTCGCCACCTCGTGGCGCAGCAGTTGCTCGCCGCCACGCTTCAGCGGCACCGCATCGGCGACCAGTCGTGGCAAGGCATGTGGAACGGACTGGCTCCGTTCGACCGGTCGGCTTCCCCCATCCTGCGCCACCTGGTGAACGAGGGGTTCCTCGATGAGGACGGCGGCATGCTCTTCATCGGTCCTGAGGCGGAGCGCCGATTCGGCCGGCGTCACTTCATCGAGTTGACCGCTTCGTTCACCGCTCCCCCGCAGTTCACGGTGCTGTCGGGCCGTACCGAGATCGGGCAGACGGACCCTTCCGTGTTGACGGAGGAACGGCCGGGCCCTCGTCGATTGCTGCTCGGTGGGCGCAGCTGGCAGGTGACGTTCATCGACTGGGGGCGCAAGCGGGCCTTCGTCGAGCCGGCCGATGGTGGCGGTGTCGCCAAATGGACGGGCGGGTCGCTCGCCGGCCTCTCGTATGCTCTGACCCGGTCGATGCGCGACGTGCTGCTCGGAGCAGACCCGCTGGTCTCTCTCACCCGTCGGGCCCAGACGTGCCTGACCGAGTGGCGCGAGGAGGATGCGCCTCACATCACCGATTCCGACGGCTCTCTGATCACCCGCCTGGGGACGGATGTGCGGTGGTGGACGTGGGCCGGCTACCGGGCGAACGCGACGCTCGCCGCCACACTTCCGTCCATCAGTGACCCCGTCCAACGGCCGACGGACTGCTATGTGCGGTTGCGAGAAGACCTGACACCCGGCATGTGGCGAGTGGCTCGTGCAGATGCTGACGGCGGAAACGCACTGGTCCTGCCCGATGTCGACCGCCGGGCGGTACACGGCCTGAAGTTCTCGGCAGCGCTACCCCACCGACTCGCGATGGCCACCGTTGCCGCACGACTGGCCGACTTCGACGGAGCGGGCACGATTCTGCGCGGCCCGGTCCGTTTCCATACCGAATCCCTCACATGAGGGGTCCCAAGGTCTTGACACTGGCAATACCTGACGTGCCCGCATCAAGACGCCATGCAGGGCGGGCAACCAGCCGATGCGACGACAAGTTGATCGTCAACGAGAGACCTGCGGCACGGTCGATGTCCCACGATCGGGCCGATCCGGGCGGGGCCGAGCTTGCGGCCGGTCCACAGGCGGCAGACGTGGGCTTCGATCCCGGCCGGTCTGCGGTGTGGGGTCGTGGCCGGCCTGCTCGGCCGGTCCTGGAGGCCGGCCTCACCCTCCGCCCGCCAGCGGCGAACCCATTTGTGGGCCGTGGGCCTCGATATGCCCATCTCGGCCGCCACGTGCGCGACAGGACGGCCCGCTAGAACGCGTTCGACCAGGATCCGCCTGCCGTGAACGGTCAGCCGGGCTTTACGGTGGGACACGAAGACCTCCGTGTGCGGTGAAGCCTAGACACCTCCACCACACCGGAGGTCTTCGCCGTGATCAAGACCCCGCCCTGTTAACAACGCTCGTGATCAGTACACCTAGCCGAGTTGCGGCTGCGGGCTGGGCTGCAACCAGCGAAGCCAATCCCTTCATGCACCCAGAAGACGTTGCACTTCCAGGGCAGCAAACGGCATGACCCCTCCTCCACAGCCGTGTGGAGGAGGGGTCATGTCGGTCAACTTCTACCGGCTACCACATGCCGGGTGCGGCGTACCAGGAGGCGCGTACGCCGTCGAAGCCGCCGTCCGGGCGGCTGGTCAGGGTGAAGGCCCTGGTGTCGCCGGCAGCGTAGTTGTACGTCATGACGATGTCGGCCCGGCCGTCGCCGTCGGTGTCCCCGGAGACCGGGGCACCGCTGCTGCTGGCCCACCAGTTGCCGTCGCCGGACTTCCAGCTGGCCAGGGGCGCGTTGAAGCCGCCGTCCGGCTTGGCCGTGAAGGTGTGCGTGCCGGTGGCGCCGCTGTAGTCGTAGACGATGGCCACGTCGCCGCGGCCGTCTCCGTTGTAGTCCCCGCCGGTGGACTCGATGCGGGCCGACTGGAAGGCCTGCGCCGTCGCGGACCAGGACTTGAAGGGAGCTTCGAAACCGCCGTCGGCCTTCGCCCTGAAGGTCCACAGTGCGGTCTCGACCGTGCCGTTGAAGTACACGGCGGCGATGTCGGAGCGGCCGTCGCCGTTGGAGTCGACGACGTTGTACTGCGCGGAGGCGTTGTACCACCCGCTCGTCGAGCGCCAGCTGTCGAGCCCCGCGTTGAAGGTACCGTCCGCCTTGCTCGTGTACGTGGTCGTCGCGGTCACTCCGCTGCCGTGGTCGTGGACGACGGCCACATCGGCGCGCTTGTCGCCGTTGAAGTCTCCGGCAAGGAATGCCGCCTTGCTCCAGTCCCATTTGCCTGTAGGAATCTGCAGGGGGGTGCGGGAAGCGGTGAAGCGTCCGTCGGGCGTGCCGAACCATGTGAAGACGCTGTTGCGTCCGTCGCCGTAGTCGTACAGAGCGGCGATGTCGGCGCGCTTGTCCCCGTTGAAGTCGCCCGCGGCCCACCTTGCCCGGGCGGCGTCGAAGTTGCGGGTGCCGCTGTTCCACGCCTCGCGGGGCTCGGCGATGCCGCCGTCGGGCTTGGCATCGAGGACGTACAGCCCGGTCGTGTCGTTGCCGTAGTCATAAACCGTGATCAGATCACTGCGCTTGTCGCCGTTGACGTCGCCGCCCACTTCGGTGCGCAGGTGAGTGGTGCGGTCGTTCGGCTTGTGCGCGATCGCCGTGTGGCTGTACTGGTTCCAGGAGATGTAGCCCCCTTCGAAGTCGGTGCGGATGGAGGCGTTGTGCGTGGGGTACTCCGCCGAGGTCGGGAATCCGAGCCAGCCGTTCACCCAGTTCTCGGCCGCGTACTTGTCGCGGTTGGCGTTGCTGACGGGCCATGCACCCGTGGCCGCGCTGTAGACGAAGGTGGTGTTCGGTTCCGTGGCACCGACCGACTTGAAGTTCTGGTGCTCACCGGCCTTGGGGCCGAGAGGAGCCTGATCGCCCACGGGGAAGCCGTAGGTGGCGAATCCGCCGTGCTTGAGGAACGACTCGTAGATCGCTCCCCGCACCGATTGGGCGCTGGTGGCCCAGCTGAAGTAGATGGCGCCCTTCGCACCGTCCTTGGAGAAGGTGCTCACCCAGCCCGTCGCATTGGGGGTGGGTGTCTCATCGGAGGTGGGATAGCCCATGACGCCGGCTTCGCGGTTCATCAGGGACCATTTCTGGCGAATGCCGCCCTGGATGGACCAGGCGCCCGTGTCGGGGCTCCAGTAGATCGAGCGGTCCTCCTCACCGGTGGAGTTCTTCAGGTGGATGTATCGGCCCCTCTTGTCAGGTGTGACGACAGGGTCGGAGGTGGGATGGCCGTAGGCGAGACCGCCGAGTGCCTTGAACTTGGCCAGGAGGGGTCCGCAGAGGCTGCGCTTACCGCCGGTGTGGGTGCCCTCGACGGTCTCGCACTCGTTCCAGGACGTACTGATCTTGACGAGGAGGCGCGGGCCTCCGAAGGCGGATCCGTTCTGCATCGCCCGGCCCGGGAACTCGTACAGCAGTCCGTCGGTGCTCAAGGCGTAGAGGTCGGCAAAGCCGTCGCCCTCGAAGTCCCCATTGCTTGACGGTAGTGGGTAGGCACCGGCAGGGATGGTGCCGAGGGAGGCCGAGCGGACTGCCGCGTCGCCGAAGACGGTGAGGTCCGCGCTGACTGCGCCAAACTCGTCCGTGGCCTTGCGGCTGGTGTACTGGTGGATCTTGCCCGTGGTCGTGTCCGTGGCCCATATTTCAGAGAGGCCATCATTGTTGAGGTCGCCCGGGACGGACAGGGTCATGTTGCGCCAGTCGGTGTTGCCCAGCGCAATGGCGTCGCCGAAGTTGTCCAGGTAAGGGTTTTCGCGGGAGCCGTGGAAGAGGTAGAGCTCTGCACCCCTCCGGATGAGGAGATCCGGGTAGTCCTCCCCGTCCAGTACCCCATCGGAGTTGTCGTCATTGGTACTGGCGATGGACAGTGCTTGGTCGGCTTGTGCCCACAGGGCCCGATTGGCCGGGTTGAAGGCATCGAGTTCCGAAGCATTCGAGTTGGCGCGCAGTCGGCCAGAGCCGTCGTTCTTGTAGAGCCAGAGCTCCTTCTCTTGGGGGTCCTCCGCACTGGGGCGCAGGGCGATGAGGTCTTCGTAGTGGTCTTCGGTGTTCCAGCTGCCGCGGTGGGTGATGACGGAACCCGCGAACGAGGTCTGCGCAGCCTGGACACCGGCCCCGAGGGTGCCGCCGGTCGCGCCGTCCCGCTGCCACGGGTAGGTTCGCAGGATCCCTGTACTCGGGTCCACCGACCACAGGTCGACGGTACCGTCGCCGTTGAGGTCACCTGGCTTGTCCGGACCGGGGGTGCGTTCGGGTTGGAAGAGGTAGGCGTACTGGTCGGACTGGTTGCCGGCCGCGTCGACGCTGCGGACGTAGAGGTACTGCGGCCCTGCACTGTAGGGCTTGAAGGTCACAGGCTCCGACTTGCCTCCCTTCTTCACCGCTTTGACCTCGCGGAAGGTGCTGTCTTGGTCGGACCACCACACGAAGCCGGTCACGTCGTCCACGCCGTTCGGGTCGAAGACGAAGGTGCCGTTGGTGCGGGCCGGGCTGCTGGGCTTGCCACTGCCGACGGGCGGGAACTCGGCTGAACTGACAGACGGCAGCTCAGCGGGACGGGACTGGTCGACGGTGAAGACACACTGCTCGGACTCCGGGCTGTTGGCGGTCCAGTCCGTGGCGGATACCTTCCACCAGTAGGTCCCGTTCAGGGTTGCAGCATTGATCCGGACCATCGCGATGCCGTCGCTGCTGACGTCGGCGTGCTGCGATCCGGATGCCGCGGCACCGGCCTTGCCCCACTGAAAGTAGGCACGGAGGTTGGTGTCCTCATCGTCGTACACTCGGGCACGGAGCTCGACCTCGCTGGTCAGGCCAAAGACGCCGCCCGTGCAGGGTACAGAGGGGTTGGTCTTGAGGTCTGAGGGCTTGGCCGGTGCCGTGTTGTAGCGCGTGGAGATGCGGGCCGAGTTCGGGTCGAACTTGCGCCAGGACGTGTCCACGGCGTTGGAGACGGAGCGCAGACCGAAAGACCAGGTGCCCCAGTTATTGGCCGCGGCCTTGCTTACAGCGGGCAGGACGTCGAATTCGATCAGCCCATCGCTGGCGTTGGGGCAGTTGCGGCCGCCGAAGGACTGCCCAGAGCGGTCCACGGTTCCCTTGCTAGCCGGTTGACGGTTCCAGGTGATGTTGTTGGGGAGGTCACGGCCGATGTCGAAGAGCTCGACGTCGCCGGAGTTGCAAGACCAGGAGCCGGCGTGCACCTGCTTGATGCGCATGACGGATTCCAGGATCTGCTTGCCCTGGAAGTTGCCGGTGCCTACCCGGAAGTAGGAGTTGCCCCAGGCGGTGTTCCCGTGATCGTCCTTGGCGACGCCGACACGGGCGAACTCCTTCATGGTCGACCCTCCGTTCCAGAAAACCGTGTCGGCGCTGCCGCTGACCCCGGTGTTCTTGTAGGCGAGGGACCAGGCGTTGCGTACCGAGTCGGGAGCCCACTTCGGATCGATGACCACGGGGAAGACAGTGTGGGGCGACTTCAGCAGAGCGGTGTCCGTCCTCAGGGACAGTGTCTCGCCACGCAGCTCGACCCCCAGATCGGCCTGCTTGGACCCCTCAGTCGCGCCAGACAGTACGTCGTCCAGCGGCCGCGGGACAGATGGTGTCGCTGCGTCGGGCGCCGGTGCGGCCAGGATCCGGGCGCCGGCATCACCCTGGGCGGCGGCGGACTTCACCACCGCCGTGTTCGCCCGGGGCGCCTGCTCAGCAAGTCCCGACGCCCCGGCCGTCTGTGAAGCGGAGGAGTCCCACATGGCCGGTTCGGGTGTCGAGAAGACGGAGCGGCCCGTCGGGTCGACGGCACGCAGCCGTCCGTCCGTCTCGGCCTTGACCGTCAGCCCATTGGCCTTGAGACCGAAGTCGACCTTTGCGAGGGCGGGATTCTTGGCCGCCTCGGCGGACTTGACGACCAGTGAGTGACTGAAAGAGTCCGCGGTCACCTTGACCGCGAGATCGACACCTGGCAGCACCTCCGGGTACAGGGCGGTGTCCCCGGAGAGTTCCGGGGCGGGCAGCCTGCCCGGCCATGTCAGCTGAAGCTCGCGCCCGTTCTCGCGCATGACAGCGAGCGGTCCACTGCCACCGCCGGAGAAGGACACGTCCGTACGGGCCGCCTTCGGGGCGATCCGGCCCGGCGCCTTCTTCTGCAGGGTGGGATCGACGGGCACGAGGACGGAGCCCTGACGCACCCGGACCGGGAAGAGCGCCCGGTCCAGAGTCATGGTGCCGTCGGGGTTGGCGTAGAGCTCATCGATCTCGGTACGTCCGCTGGCGACTTCGACGCGCTTACCCGACTTCTTCGCAGACTTCTTCGCCGACTCGGTTTCCCTGGCCAGCCGGACGTCAATAGCGGAATTATCTACTCCACTTTTCCCTTGCGGCGCCGATGCGGCGAGTGCTGCGGGGGTCGCCAACGCCGCACCGCCCACCAGAGTGGCAGATATCACAACGGAGATCGCCCTCAGACGTCGCCACCGGGGCGCGCCGAGTGGGCTTTCTGGCTGCTTCACTTGATTCCTTCACTAGCGTCGACTTGTACATCTGGCGCAGCAATAAACGGCCCCCACGGGTAGAGGGGGACGGACCTGACCTGCACCTTGTCCGAAATGTAACTTTGATTCTTTATGTTCACTTTACCAAGTCGTGAGGGGCTCGTCGCCCTGATTGATCTCCGTAGTTAACGCTCTGGTAGTACTACACGACGTCACTTTTGGTTCTGACAAGGAGGTACGCTTGAAACTGCCCCGTTCGCTTCCCCATAGGGGGAAACGACACAAAAGCCGGACGGGAGGGATTCCGGCAATCCGGCCAGGATGGACCGCTTCCGCCGTCGCCACCGCACTGCTGGTGACTGGGCTTCCCGCGATCGCCTCGAATGCCTCGGCCGCTACTCTGCCCGGCACGCAGAAGCTTGCGAACGTTCCCGGCAGGAATCTCTCCGTGTCCACCGCCAAGGCCTCGGAAAAGGCCGTCGCGCCCAAGCGGATGTGGAAGAGCGCGCCTGCCGTCGAACTCCCCAAGCCTGGCGGGACACAAGTCCAACTGCCGACAAGGGGCGGGCACACGCCCCCGGCGGCGCCCGGCGCCAGAGTCTCGCACTTCCTTGCACCGCCGGCGCCGCAGATACCCGTCGGCAAGCTGCCAGTGAAGGTGCAAGCCGCACCGAAGCCGACCGACCCCGCGCCGACCTCCGTCTCGGCCAAAATCGAGGTCAAGAACGAGGCGGCGGCCAAGTCTCTCGGCATCGACGGTGTGGTCATGGCAGTCAAGCCTGCAGACGCCGCATCCGCGTCCGTTCCCCTGTCCGTGGAGCTGGACTACACGAGGTTCCGGAACGCATTCGGGGGCGGCTGGGGTTCGCGTCTGCAGATGGTCGAGCTTCCCGCATGCGCTCTGACGTCGCCGACGAAGCCCGAGTGCCAGAAGCGCACACCTGTCGCCTCGAAGAACGACCCGGTCGCCGGGACGGTCACGGCCACCCTGTCCGCGGCCGCTCAACCGCGATCGGCATCGGCAGCGCCGACGGTGCTCGCAGCAACGGCCGGAGCGAGCGGCAGCAGTGGCAGCTTCACCGCGACCTCGCTGAGCCCGTCGGGCTCCTGGGAGGCCGGCGGCAACTCCGGAGGGTTCTCGTGGAGCTATCCGATGGAGATCCCCGGCGCCCTCGGCGGTCCGGCCCCCTCCCTCGGGCTTAGCTACTCCTCGGCAGCGGTCGACGGACGCACCTCTGCAACCTCGGGCCAGTCGTCCTGGGCCGGAGACGGCTGGGACCTCGGAACAGGCAGCAACTTCATCGAGCACAGCTTCGTGCCGTGTGCCGAAGACAAAAAGGCCGGCTCGGGGTTCAACAACCCCAAGCAAATCACCGGTGACCTGTGCCAGGGCGCGCCGATGATGACGATGTCCCTGAACGGCTCCTCCACACCGCTCGTCCTCCACGACGGCGACCCGCAGAAGAAGACATGGCGGCCGGCACAGGATGACGGATCCCGGGTGGAGCTGCTGGACGGCACCACCAACGGTGACACCGGCGGCCAGCACTGGCGCGTCACCAACCCCCAGGGAGTCCAGTACTACTTCGGCCTCAACCGGCTTCCGGGATGGGCCAAGGGCAAGACGGAGACCAACTCCACTTGGACCGTGCCCGTCTACGGCAACCACCCTGGCGAGGCCTGCCACAAGGCCTCGTACGCCGAGTCGGTCTGCAACCAGGCCTGGCGCTGGAACCTCGACTACGTGGTCGATCCGCACGGCAACGCCATGACCTACTGGTACGCCAAGGAGCGGAACCACTACGGCTCCAACGTCCAGGAGGACGGCAAGACGACCGCCCGGGCGTACGACCGCGGTGGCTGGCTCCAGCACGTGGACTACGGCCTGCGCTCGGACAACCTCTTCACCCTGTCGCCCGCGCGCGTCGACTTCACCGTCGCCGAACGCTGCGTCAAGACGAAGGACTTCGACTGCGCCGAGGGCAAGCTCGTCGACGGCGCGAAGTGGGAGGTCACCCGGAACTGGCCGGACGTACCCGCCGACCAGATCTGCGATGCCGGCAAGGAGTGCAAGGACCGCTACACGCCGACCTTCTTCAGCCGCAAACGGCTGACGGAGGTAACGACGAGCGTCCTCAAGGCCGACAAGCACGACCCGGTCGACACCTGGGAGCTCACCCAGGATTTCCGCCCCACCGGTGATGGCGGCGTCGCCCTCGAGTACCCGATGTGGCTGTCCCAGCTCCGGCATATCGGCAAGAACGGCGACGGCGACGACATTCCCATGCCTCCCGTGGTCTTCGACGGCGTGCAGTTGGAGAACCGGGTCGACAACAACGAGGACGGCAGTCCGCCGTTCCTGCGCTGGCGCGTCGAGAAGATCCGCACCGAGACCGGAGCGGTCATCGCGGTCAGGTACGCGCCCACCGAGTGCAGCACGAAGGAACCGAAGAAGCTCCCTGCTTCTCCGGAAACCAACACCCTCCGGTGCTACCCGGTGGTCAAGGAGATCCCGGACCCCCAAGACCCCAAGGGAGAGAAGAAGCTCTACGTCACCGACTGGTTCCACAAGCACCGCGTGGACCAGGTCCGGGACGAGCACCCGAACGGCATCTCTCCGACCAAGGAGACGAACTACCAGTACCTCGACGCCCCGGCCTGGGCCTACGACAACGAGTCGGAGCAACTCAAGGAGCCGGCGCGGACCTGGTCGCAGTGGAGGGGGTACGGCCACGTCCGGACCCTGGTGGGTGTCGCCCCGGACAAGCGCTCCCAGGTCGACTCGGTATTCTTCCGCGGCATGGACGGTGACAAGGCCCCGTCCCAGCCGGGAGGCAAGCGCTCCGTCAAGATCAAGGACTCCGAAGGCGGGGAGATAGCCGACCACAGGCTGTTCGCCGGGCAGGTCCGCGAGACGCGGTACTACGCGGGCGAGGGCGAGGCGCTCGAATCCGCTTCGCTGTCGACACCCGGTATCTCCGGCCCCACAGCCACCCGCAAGCGGGCTGACGGGGCGGCACCACTCGAAGCCTGGGTCGCCAGCGTCGCCCAGGTCAGATCCCGCACCGTCCTCTCGGACAACCGCGGGCAGCGCCGTACCGCCGTGGAGCACTCCTACGACAGCCGCGGCAGGATCAAGCAGACCACCAGCCGTGGCGACCTAGCCGTCACCACGGACGACACCTGCACCACGTACGAGTACCACGAGGACGCCGCCAAGTGGATGCTGGCCTACACGAAGCGTGTCGAGACCGTCGCCAAGGCATGTGACGCCAAGGACATCTCCCGTCCAGCGGACGTCATAGCCGACGAAGTCTCACAGTTCGACGCTGAAGGCAACACGGTCCGCACCGAATCCCTGGACTCCTATGAGGGCGGCACACCCAAGTACGTCCTGCAGGGAACGGCCACCTACGACGTCCACGGACGACCTGTCACACAGACGGACGTCCACGGAGCCACGGCGAGGACCGAATACACCCCGGCGGCCGGCGGAGTGGTCACCAAGGTCACCACCACCAACCCGCTCGGCCACGTCTCCATCACCGAGATGGACGCCGGCCGCAGCCTCCCGCTGGCCAAGGAGGACGCCAACAAGCGCCGGACCTCGATGCAGTACGACGCGCTCGGCCGCCTGGTGAAGGCGTGGTCCCCGGACCGCAACCCCGCCACCATGATTCCGGACGCACAGTTCTCGTACGACATTCGCCCCGACTCCAGTGACGCGCCCGTCGTCATCACGAACAAGTACCTCCTGGAGAGCGGCAACTACCGCACCCGGTACGACCTCTACGACGGCTCACTGCGGATTCGACAGACCCAGCAGCAGGCACTCGACAAGGGCCGGGTGATCACCGACACGTTCTACGACAGCCGCGGCCAGGTCCGAATGGAGAACGGCGGCTACTACAACGACCAGGACCCGTCCGAGCGGATGTGGCTTCCGGTCGAGAGCAAGATCCCCTCCTCCAGCCGCACCGAATACGATGGCATGGGCCGGCCGGTCGCCACCATCGCGCAGAGGAACGGGCAGGAGACCTGGCGTACGACCACCTCCTACGGAGGTGACTGGATCGCCGTCGACCCCCCTCAGGGCGACACGCCGACCAAGTCCCTCATCGACGCGCAGGGACGCAAGACCGAACTCCAGCAGTTCAACGGCGACGCGCCGACGGGCGCCCCGGCGAACACCATCAGGTACAGCTACACCCCCAAGGGCCAGCTCGACTCGGTGACCGACCAAGGTGGCAACGTCTGGTCCTTCAAGTACGACCTGCGCGGCCGCATGTACGAGTCGAGCGACCCCGACAAGGGAGTGTCGAAGACCTCGTACGGAATCGGTGACCGCGTCACATCCACCACTGACAGCCGCAACAACACCACCGCCTACGCGTACGACATCCTCGGCCGGCCGACCGCCGCACATGAAGGTTCGCTCCAAGGGCGCAAGCTCA
This sequence comes from Streptomyces sp. WAC05292, assembly GCF_003949955.1. NCBI lineage: Bacteria > Bacillati > Actinomycetota > Actinomycetes > Kitasatosporales > Streptomycetaceae > Streptomyces > Streptomyces sp. WAC05292. Next base: position 26,573 of record NZ_RPSE01000014.1, on the reverse strand, counting down.
CCGAGCAGACGTACGACACGATCCCCGGCGCACTGGGCCTCGCCGTCTCCAGCACACGCTACGACGAGAACGGCAACGCGTACACGCAGGCCGTCACCGGCTACGACAGCGAGTACCGACCCCTCGGCAGCAAGGTCATCATCCCTGCGAACGAGGGCAAGCTGGCAGGCACTTACACCTATTCCAACACCTACAGCAAGACCGTCGGACTGCCGACCTCGACCTTGTTCCCGGCAGCAGGCGGCCTGCCCGCCGACCGCGTCGCGAACGCTTACAACGGACTCGACATGCCGGTGAACACATCGGTCAATGGTCGAGCGTTCCTGACGAGTTCCGAGTTCACCCCGCTGGGCGACCTCGTCCGCACCAACGTCGGGGACGCAAACAAGCAGATCGTCTCAACGTACGAGTTCGACGAGCAGACCCGGCGTGTGAAGCGGACCTACCACTCACAGCAGACAGGGACCACCGGATACAGCCAGATCAGCGACGTCCGTACGACATACGACCCCACCGGCAACATCCTCAAGATCACTGACCTGCGGGACGGCGCGGCCGGTACGGCGGACACCCAGTGCTTCGCCTACGACTACCTGCGCCGAATGAACGACGCCTGGACCGCGACGGACGACTGTGCCGCCAAGCCCGGCGCCGGCGGCCCCGCAGCCCTGCCCAAGGTGGGCGGCCCCGACCCGTACTGGGACTCGTACACCTTCGACGCAGTCGGCAACCGCAAGACCGAGATCAAACACGATGTGACGGGAGACGCCACAAAGGACGTCACGCGCACCTACACCTACCCGACCTCAGGCCCGGCCAAGAACCAGCTCCTCAAGGTCGACACCTCCGGCCCTGGCGGCACGCGCACCGAGAAGTACGCGTACGACGCCGCCGGCAACACCACCCAGCGCACTGTCCAGGGTGACACTCAGAACTTCGAGTGGGATCGTGACGGCCGGCTGAAGAAGGTGTCCCCGGCGTCGGGAGACGCGGCAAAGGACACCGAGTACTTCTACGACGCGGCCGGCAACCGGCTCCTCCGGCGCGATCCCACCGGAACAACGCTGTACCTGCCGGGCACTGAAATCCACGTGTCCAAGGCCACCGGAGCGGTGAAGGGGACGCGCTACTACTCCTCCCCCAACGGACCGGTCATGGTCCGCGTCGCCGAGGCAGGCAAAACCACCACCTCCTACCTGCTGGCCGACCACAACGGTTCGGCGACGACCTCGGTCGACGCCGCTACACAGGCAGTCACGCGACGCAAGTTCACGCCCTTCGGTGACATCCGCGGTACGAAGCCGTCCGTGTGGCCGGGGCAGAAGGGTTTCGTAGGCGGAACCATCGACGACTCGACAGGCCTCACCCACCTAGGGGCCCGCGAGTACGACCCGGCACTTGGCAGGTTCATCTCGGTCGATCCGAAGATGGACATGGCCGAGTCCCAGACGATGAACCCCTACGCCTACGCCAACAACAGCCCCATCACCTTCAGCGACCCATCGGGCGAGTTCTGGGGCTCGATGCTGAGGTGGGTCGCCGACATTGTCGGCTCGGTATACGGCATGTCCGCGGATCAGGTACTCCGTCTCACGGGCTGGGGCCGCTACGCCTCCGGCGGCAGTGCCGCAACGCCTGCTCCAGCCAAGCCGAAACCGACGGTTTCCAAGGAAGACGTCGACCGGGCGCAGAAAATCAAACAGCAGTCCAAGATGGACGTCGCCATCAGCATCGCCAAGGAGGTGGCGATAGGCATCACCGGCTGGGAGGACATCGCCGACTGTATCGGCGGAAACAAGAAGACCTGCCTCATGCTGGCCGGCGAACAGCTGCTCGGCGTGCTGGGCAAGGGCAAGCGCATCATCAAGGCGTTGGACCGCGCATGGACCATGTTCAACAAGTGGAAGGACGAAGTCTCCTGGGCAACCGGACTCCTCAAACGCTCCGACGACGACGCCAAGGCCATGGCCAAATACCAGGAGGACATGGCGGCATGGCAGAAGCAAGCCGACGCATCAGCAGCCGCAAAGAAGGCAGATGACGTAGAGGCGCCTGCCGCAAGACAAGCCGACAACGGAGGAAGCGGAGGTGACGGCAGCGGATGCATCACCAACAGCTTCACTCCGGAAACTCCGGTCCTCATGGCAGACGGAACGACCCAGGAAATCGGAGAGCTCGAGGTCGGAGACCAAGTCCTTGCGACGGACCCCGAAACGGGAGAATCCGGAGCGAAGGAAGTAGCTGCGACGATCACTGGCGAGGGAGCTAAACACCTCGTCAAGATCACCGTCGACGTGGACGGCGACGCGGGCACCGCAACGGCGGACGTTACCGCCACTGACGGCCACCCATTCTGGGCGCCCGAACTCCGCACATGGCTGGACGCGACGAAGCTGCAGCCGGGCACGTGGCTCCAGACAGGTGCCGGTACGCGTGTCCAGGTAACGGCGGTCAAGCGGTGGACCCAGCAGGCCCGCGTCAACAACCTGACCGTCGAGGGCATCCACACGTACCATGTGGTGGCCGCCACAGCGTCTGTTCTCGTTCATAATTGCAAGACCGACGCGCAACTGCAGGCCGACGCGGATGCCATCCATAAGACGTGGGAGACGCGTTACGGCAAGCAGGCCTACGACGGGACCACGGTGGTGACAGCGATCCTGGACGGGGAACTGGTCTACACCGTGAACAAGAACCGGACCAATCCCGACGCTCGAAAGATAGCGGAATCTCTTGGGTACAGGAGAATCACGGGTGCCAAGTTCAAGACAGCCACTAGTAATCATGCCGAACAGATCCTGCTGAACGCGGTGGATCAGAACGCGGTTGGATCCTCAGGTAAAATGGCGATATCCCGACGCCCTTGCGATATCAATGGGGGCCCCAAGGCACAGTTCTGTGGGGCGCGAATAGGGAACGGGAAGTATCCAGGTATCCGAGTGGTAGGGACCTCGGGAGTCGGTACCGGTTAGCGAATAGGAGACTGAATTGTTGCTGTGGGATCAGGAGATGGAGTTCTTCGAGGCGCGTCTGCAGGAGATTCGGCCGACGCGAAGGCTGGAAATGGCCGTCGAGGTCCTGGATTGGACTTTCGAGTCCTTTGGTTCGATCGAAACGGATGACGTTCGGGAATACATTGAGACCGCCCTGCGCATCGGACGGGACGGAGTGGCTGCTCACCACGAGAAGCTCGAGCTCCCGGACGATATGCTCGAAGGGTTCGGGGAGGTCGAAGAGAATGCGGACGAGTCGGGCACTTCACATCTCCTGTCTGCGATCCTCGCCTGCAGTGAGGCCCCCGGCGGATTGACGGGCGAAGTCCTTTATGGCGTACTTTCGTTCTGCTATGAGGGAATTCTCGACCGGGAGGAAATTCCGGAGTGGACCTTGGAGTCGGAGGCGGCCAACCGAAAGTGCGTCGCCGCCATCGAGTTCCAGAAAAGCAAGATCTCGGAATATCTGAACCACGCCCATTAATGCTGTCCGTCCAATCCGAGGGACCAAGGCGGCCCTGCGGCGAGAAAGGCCCCGAACTTTGAGGATGCCGAAGGGTAATCCGGGGTCTGCGTGACGTCGGCCTTCAAGACCTGGTTGTGGTCTTGAAGGCCGACGTTGCCGTTTGGGGAGGGCGCGGGTGTTCATGCAGCCGAGGGAGCCGGGGGAGTGCCGGGCGAGACGGTGCGGGTGGCCAGGGCGGCTTTCCCGAAGGAGAGCCCGGCGATCCGGCTCCGGGACGAGCTGAGAGTGCTATTCACCGACGAGCAGTTCGCCGCCCTGTTTCCTGTCAGGGGCAGGCCCGCGTGGTCGCTGGGCCGGCTGGCGCTGATGTCGGTGATGTCGGTGATGTAGCGGTACGCGGTCGTGGTGCCGACGCCGAATCGGGCCGCGAGCTGGGCATGGATGTGTCCGTCCGCATATGGGCGAGGGTGGCCAGGGCCCGGCGGCCGGCGGTCAGGCGCCGCCACCGGGAGCCGATCGCGCGGCGGTGCCGCCGCAACTCCTGGGCGAGGAAGCGAAGGGCGGAGCTAGACACGTCGACGCCCGACGTAGACAAGCCCGTGAAGGTTCTAGTGGAGACGGTGTTCTTGGCCGAAAACCCATCTACCATCGGCTTCACCCGTCTGTCAGCCCAACTGCTGGACTTCAGAACCAGGTTGGAAAAAGCCATGGTGAGGCTGCGGCAGCAGCGGGTGGGCACCGGCCTGAGCAGCAGCTCGGGTCGCAACCTCACCAGTGGAGTAACGGAACGGTTTCCTCGACCTGCGGGCTCCGCAGTGCGATCCGCTCCCTATTGTCCAGCACCACCGCCGCCGGGTCCTCAGCCGTCTCATCAGCTCACGGAACCGGCGGCGGAACGCCGCACGGGCCGCGCGCATCTTCCACTACAATCACAGAACGTAACGAAAGAACAGGAAGCCGGCTCGGCGGCCAAGCGGCTTTGTACCCAACCGCCCTCAAGGAGCGAGAAGCCTCTCCGCCATCATGCTGAACAGGCTCAGGAGACGATCCTTCACTGCTGATTACCTGTCAGGCTTTGCTGATGATCTGTCAATAAATTGGCCGGTGGGGCGTCAAATGAGCATCAAGATATCGCCCGTAACACCCACACCGCTCATAATATGCACGGGCAAAATCACAGGTCAGGAGCCCTTCGCGGCCGGCTCAAGGATCGCCACGCACTCGACGTGGTGCGTCATCGGGAAGAGGTCGAAGACGCGGAGTGTGCGGGGCTTGTAGCCGGCTTCCGCGAAGTACGACAGGTCGCGGGCCAGGGCCGCCGGGTCGCAGGCCACGTAGGCGATGCGGCGGGCCGACAGGGAGGCCACGTGGCGGACCGTCTGCTTGCCCGCGCCCGCGCGGGGCGGGTCCAGGACGACCAGGTCGCACTCCGTGATGCCGGTGCGCGGGAGGACCGTTTCGACCTTGCCCTGCTCGATGCGGACGCGGGGGAAGTCCGCCAGGTTGTGCCGGGCGTCCTCCACCGCGCGCTTGCCCGACTCGATGCCGAGGACCGCGCCCGTCTCGCCGAGGCGCTCGGCGAGGGCTCCGGCGAAGATGCCGACGCCGCAGTACAGGTCGAGGGCCATCTCGCCCTTGCGGGGCATCAGGCCCTGCATGACGGCGCGGATCAGGGTGTCGGCGGCCTGCGGGTGGACCTGCCAGAAGCCGCCCATGCCGACGCGGTAGGTGCGGCCGTCGGCGCGCTCGCGGACGAAGGGGCGGCCGTGGACGCGGTGCGTCGCGCCGTCCTTCTCCTCCACGCGGAGGACGGAGACCGGCTTGTCGAGTTCGACCAGGGGGAGGCGGCCGCCGGGGCGGGGGGTGAGGACGACCTGGCGGTCGTGCGAGCCGGTCGCGGCGATCGCCTCGACCGTCGCCATCTGCGGCCACTCGCGCTTCTCGATGCCGAGTTCGGAGACGCCGGGCGCCGCGATCATGCAGTGGTCGATGGGCTCGACGTCGTGCGAGCGGTGCTTGCGCAGGCCGGCGCGGCCCTCGGCGTCCACGGCGTACTGGACGCGGGTGCGCCACTGCGGGACCTGGCCCGCGGGGACCTTGTCGCCCTCGGCGGGGGCGACGGTGCCGTCCCAGCCGGCCTCCTCGGGCGTGAGCCCGGCCAGCCGGCGCAGCTGCTCGGCGACGACCTCGCCCTTGAGGCGGCGCTGCGCGCCCGGCTTGGCGTGCTGCCAGTCGCAGCCGCCGCACCGGCCGGGGCCGGCGTACGGGCACGGGGCCTCGACGCGGTCCTTGGAGGCTTCGAGGACGGTGACCGCGTCGGCACGCAGGAAGCGGGAGTCGGTGTCGCCTTCCGTGACCTTGGCGACGACCTTCTCGCCGGGCAGGGTGTGGCGGACGAAGAGGACGCGGCCGTCGGCGGTCCGGGCGATGCAGTGGCCGCCGTGCGCGACGGGGCCGACCTCGACCTCGTACTCCTCCCCGACCAGTGACTGCTTCTCGTTCTGCTCGGTCATGGCCGGGGGTGCTCCAAGGTCGTGGAAGGGGGGCGGGAAGGGCTGCGGGCCCGGTCGCGCGGACGGCCGGACGGCCGACCCACCAGTCTACGTGGATCCCGTCCGGCCGTACGCCACCCCGTACGCCCCCGGCTACTTCCCGCTGCGGTCGTTCCCCGTCCGCGGTGTGTCCACGGGGCCGCGGCGCACCGCTCCGGGGGCGTTCCACTCGGCCCGCTTCCGCGCCCGCCGCTTCGCCAGCTCGGAGGATTCCAGCTGGTAGGGGACGGACGTCACCATCACGCCCGGCGTGAACAGCAGCCGGCCCTTCAGCCGCAGCGCGCTCTGGTTGTGCAGCAGGTGCTCGTACCAGCGGCCGACGACGTACTCGGGGATGTACACGCTGACCGCGTCGCGCGGGTTCTCGGTGCGCAGGCCCTTGACGTACTCGATGACGGGGCGGGTGATCTCGCGGTACGGGGAGTCCAGGATCTTCAGCGGGACGTTGATCCCGCGCCGCTCCCACTCCTCCCGCAGGGCCTTGGTCTCGGCCGGGTCGACGCTGATGCTGAGCGCTTCGAGGGTGTCGGAGCGGGTCAGCTTGGCGAAGGCGAGCGCGCGCAGCGTCGGCTTGTGGACCTTGGAGACGAGGACGATGGAGTGGACCCGGGACGGGCGCACGCTGTCGTCGCTGGGGCCTTCGGCGGCGGCGATCTCCCGGGACACCCGGTCGTAGTGCTTCCGGATGGCGGTCATCGTCCCGTAGAAGATCACCATGCCGAGCAGGGCGACCCAGGCGCCGTGGGTGAACTTCGTCGCGAGGACGACGACGAGCACGAGCCCGGTGAAGGTGGCGCCGAAGGCGTTGATGGCGCGGGAGCGGATCATCCGGCGGCGGGCGGCGGGGTCGCGCTCGGCGGCCAGGTGCCGGTTCCAGTGCCGGACCATGCCGATCTGGCTGAGGGTGAAGGAGACGAACACGCCGACGATGTAGAGCTGGATCAGCTTGGTCGAGTCGGCGTCGTACAGCCACACCAGCAGCATGGCCGCGCCGGCGAGCAGCACGATGCCGTTGGAGAAGGCGAGGCGGTCGCCGCGGGTGTGGAGCTGGCGCGGCAGGTAGCGGTCCTGCGCCAGGATCGAGCCGAGCAGCGGGAAGCCGTTGTAGGCGGTGTTCGCGGCGAGGAAGAGCACGAGGGCCGTTCCCGCGGCGAGGATCATGAAGAGGATGCTGCCGTGGCCGAAGACGGCCTCGGCGACCTGGGAGATGACCGGGTCCTGGACGTAGCTCTCGCCGACGGGGACGCCGTCGCGGAGCAGGTCCTGGGCCGGGTGCTCGGCCATCCGCACGTCCGTGGCCATGGCGAGGCCGATGATCCCGCAGAACATGGTGACGGCCAGGACGCCCATGAGCAGCAGCGTGCCGGCGGCGTTGCGGCTCTTCGGCTTGCGGAAGGCGGGGACGCCGTTGCTGATCGCCTCGACGCCGGTGAGGGCGGCGCAGCCGGATGAGAAGGCGCGCAGCAGCAGGAAGACCAGGGCGAACCCGGCGATCCCCTGGTGCTCGGGCTTGATCTCCAGGTCGGAGGTGGGGGCGTGCATGGTCTCGTCGAGGACGATTCCCCGCCAGGCACCCCAGGCGATCATGATGAAGACGCCGGCGACGAAAACGTACGTGGGAATCGCGAAGAGCTTGCCCGACTCCTTGACGCCGCGCAGGTTCATCAGCGTCAGCAGCAGAATCATGATCATCGCGCTGAACACTTTGTGCTCGATCACGAAATGCCATGCGGAGCCGAGGTTTTCGACTCCGGAGGAGATCGAGACGGCCACGGTGAGCACATAGTCGACGAGCAGGGCGCTCGCGACGGTGAGTCCGGCCTTCGGGCCCAGGTTGGTGTTCGCGACCTCGTAGTCCCCGCCGCCGCTGGGGTACGCGTGCACGTTCTGCCGGTACGAGGCGACCACCGTGAACATCAGCACGACGACGGCGGCGGCGATCCACGGGCTGTACTGGTAGGCCGACACGCCTGCGATGGACAGGACCAGCAGCACCTCTCCGGGCGCGTACGCCACGGAGGAGAGCGGGTCGGAGGCGAAGACGGGTAGGGCGATCCTCTTCGGGAGCAGTGTTTCCCCGAGGCGGTCGCTGCGCAGCGCCCGGCCGATCAGGATCCGTTTGGGCACGTCGGTCAGTTTGGACACGGACAGGATCGTAAGCGTTCGAAATCGGCCTGACGAACCCCCCGCCGCGCTTTGCGCGGCATTGCGCTCCGAGTGCCCTCCAACGGGCCGCAAGGGCGACCGCCCGTGTGTAGCTTGGGCGGTGGTCTGAGACCCTGTTAAGCCAGAGATGCATATGAGGCTGGGAACCAGCGAGCGCTGAACAGCCGGAAGGACGGCCGTGCACATCGTCATTATGGGCTGCGGAAGGGTGGGCTCCGCCCTCGCGCAGACCTTGGAACAGCAGGGGCATACGGTCGCGGTCATCGACCAGGACCCCACCGCATTCCGTCGGCTGGGAGCCGGATTCGGCGGCCGCCGCGTCACCGGCGTCGGCTTCGACCAGGACACGCTGCGCGAGGCCGGGATCGAGGACGCGGGGGCGTTCGCGGCGGTCAGCAGTGGTGACAATTCCAACATCATCGCCGCCCGCGTGGCACGCGAGATGTTCGGCGTGGAGAACGTCGCGGCCCGCATCTACGACCCCAAGCGGGCCGAGGTCTACCAGCGCCTGGGCATCCCGACCGTGGCGACCGTGCGGTGGACCGCCGACCAGATGCTGCGCCGGCTGCTGCCGTCGGGCGCCGAGCCGCTGTGGCGCGATCCGAGCGGCGCGGTCCAGCTCGCCGAGGTGCACACCTCCCCCGCGTGGATCGGGCAGAAGGTCAGCCGCCTCCAGGACGAGACGGGCGTGCGCGTGGCGTTCCTCACGCGCCTCGGCGAGGCCGTGCTGCCGAGCTCGCAGACCGTGCTCCAGGAAGGCGACCTCGTCCACGTGATGATGCGCACGGACGAGATCGACAAGGTCGAGGCGGCGTTCGCCGACGGCCCCGAGGAGGCACACGCATGAGGGTCGCGATCGCCGGAGCCGGCGCGGTGGGCCGTTCCATCGCGGGCGAGCTGCTGGAGAACGGGCACGAGGTGCTGCTGGTCGACAAGGCGCCGACCGCCATCTCGGTGGAGCGGGTCCCGCAGGCCGAGTGGCTGCTGGCCGACGCCTGCGAGATCACCTCGCTGGACGAGGCGGCGCTGCAGCGCTGCAACGTCGTCATCGCCGCGACGGGCGACGACAAGGTGAACCTGGTCGTCTCCCTGCTGGCCAAGACCGAGTACGGGGTGCCGCGCGTGGTGGCGCGCGTGAACAACCCGAAGAACGAGTGGCTCTTCAACGAGGCCTGGGGCGTCGACGTCGCGGTGTCCACGCCGCGCCTGATGTCCGCGCTGGTCGAGGAGGCCGTCAGCGTCGGCGACCTGGTGCGGCTGCTGCGCTTCAGCCACGGCGACGCCAACCTGGTGGAGCTGACGCTGCCCGCGGAGTCCGCGGTGGCCGGCCGGCAGTTCGGCGAGATCACCTGGCCCGAGGACACCTCGCTCGTGACGATCATCCGCGGCAACCGGGTGCTCACCCCGCACGCCGAGGAGACGCTGGAGGCGGGGGACGAGCTGCTGTTCGTCGCCACGCAGGCGCGCGAGCAGCAGCTGGAGGACCTGCTGCAGGCCCCGCGCCCCTGAGCCCGGGTACGCGGGAGGGGCGGGGCGGCCGGCGACCGGCTGCCCCGCCCCTCCTCCGTTCCGTTGCGTACGCAGCCCCGGGCCCCCGACCGGCGGGAGGCGGCGGGAGCCGGCAGGGGGGCCTCAGTCCTGAGGCTCGCCGGGCCGCGCCGTCCCGGCCTTCGCCTTGGCGGCCTTCCGCTCGGCCTCCTCCGCCTCGTACTCGGCGATGACGTCGATCGGCGGCGGCGCCTTGGCGAGGAACACCCACGTGAAGTAGACGGCCAGCAGCATCGGCGGCAGCTTGAGCGCGATCAGCACCCAGCCGAGCTGGGTCGCGTCGCCCCACCAGTACAGCGGGAAGAGGATCGCGTACTTGGCGAGGAAGATGATGCCCCAGGCCAGGCTGGCCTTGGTGTAGGCCTTCTTGCGGCCGGGGTTGCGGGTCCGCCAGGACATGTTCTCCCGGAAGACGGGGCCGAGGATCACGCCCAGCAGCGGGAAACCGACCAGCGCCGAGAGGGTGAAGGCCAGGCCGAGCCCCGCGCCGTAGATCATGCCGGGCAGGTAGAAGCCCTTGGCGCTGCCGGTGAACAGCGCGAACGCGACGCCGACGCCGACGCCGAAGACCCCGCTGAAGGCGTGCTTGACGGTGTCCTTGCGCAGCAGCCGGACCACCACCAGCACCACGGCCACCGCGCCCGCGGCGGACTGCGGATCCTGCGCGGGCGGGGTTTCGTCGAGTGGCGTCACCGGTCAGTGCTCCTGTCCGAGCGGTCGGAGTTCGTACTTCGGGTTGAAGAGGACCCTGCGGCCGTGGCTCATCGAGATCCGCCCGGAGGCGATCATGCGGCGGCCGGGCTCGATTCCCACGATCGAGCGACGGCCGAGCCAGACCACGTCCAGCGCGGCGGAGCCGTCGAACAGCTCCGCCTCCAGCGCCGGGACGCCGGCCCGAGGCCGGAGCGTGACGGTGCGCAGGGTTCCGGTGACCTTGACTATCTCCCGGTCGTGGCAGTCGCAGATCCGCGTGCACCCCGCGGCCTCTGCGTCCTCCTGGAGCTCCGCCGAATGCAGGTCCTCCTGGGAGGTGGAGAGCCGCTCTATCATCCGGCGGAACCGGCCCGCCGGCCTGACCGGCTTGGCGGACTTCTCGGGACGCGGTTCAGCACTCATACCTCGAAGCGTACCGGCGCGCCGGGCCCCGTTCGAAGTCCCGCAGCCCGCCGCAGCGGCCGCCCGGGCCGGGCCGGGCGGGGGCGTGCCGGGAGTGCGGGAGGCCCCGGGCCGCGCCCCGTGAGGGGGTGCGGCCCGGGGCCTCCTGCGTGCCGTGCCCGCGGTGCGCGGTCCGTGCGGGTGCCCGCGCCGCCGCGGCCGGTGTCAGCGGACTTCGGTGATCTCCGGGCCGCGCTCCAGCTGGCCCATGCCGCCGGAGAAGCGGGAGCCCTCCTGCGCCTCGGTCTGCACGCCGTCCGGCACCATCTGGGCGTCGTTCGGCAGCTTCAGCACGATCGGGTCGCGCGGGGCCATGGGGCCGTCGCCGCGGACGATGACGGTGTCCCGGAAGATCTGCTCCAGCAGGCCGGCGGACTCGGGTCGCACCGCCGCCTGGCCGGAGATGACGCCGCGCAGGAACCAGCGCGGGCCGTCGACGCCGACGAAGCGGACCAGCTGGGCGCCGGTCTGCCCGTCGGGCATGGGTACGGGAACCTGGGCGCGCAGCTCCCAGCCGAGCGGGCCCTCGACCTCGTCGATGAGGCCGCCCTGCTGGATGATGCCCGCGGCGATCTCGTCGCGGACCTCGCCCCAGATGCCTTCCTTCTTGGGTGCGGCGAACGCCTGGAGCTGCACGGCGCTGTCGCCGAGGACGACCGTCGCGGCGACGATCGCGTCGCCGGCGACCTCGACGCGCAGTTCCATGCCCTCGACACCCGGTACGAGGATGCCGCCGAGGTCGACCCGGCCCTCGGCCGGCGACCCGGGCACCTCGGTGACGTCCCACGGCCCGTCGGGCCGCGGGGCCGGCGGCAGGTTCACCCGGCGGGGGGCGGTCTCCAGCTCCTCGCCGCCCTCCTGCTCGTCGGCAGCCACGCCGTCCACGACCTGCTCGGCCGCGCCGCCGTCCTGGGCGGAGTCGTTCTTCTTGCGACGTCCGAACACGTCACTGTCCTTCCCGGTCGGATACGACCGAAGCGTAGCCATTCCCACCCTGCTGACCAGCGCCGGATCCGGCCACGGCCGCATGACCGCCGGTGGAGCCGAAACCCCCCTCGGCCCGGGCCGAGCCGGGAAGTTCCGCCACCTCGTGGAAGCGCACCTTCTCGACCCGCTGGACAACCAGCTGGGCAATGCGGTCGAAGCGCTCGAACCGGACGCTCTCGCGCGGGTCGAGATTGACCACGATCACCTTGATCTCCCCACGGTACCCGGCATCGACCGTCCCCGGGGCATTCACGAGCGCGAGGCCGCAGCGGGCGGCGAGCCCGGAGCGGGGGTGCACGAAGGCCGCGTACCCGTCGGGCAGGGCGATCGAGACGCCGGTGGGCAGGACGGCGCGCTCGCCGGGTGCGAGGTCGGCGGCCTGCGTGGTCACCAGGTCGCAGCCGGCGTCGCCGGGGTGCCCGTACGCGGGGATCGGCACCTCGGGGTCGACGCGCCTGATCAGCACGTCGACGGGGTGGTTGGGGTTGTGCTGAGCCATCAGGGGTTCACCTCGAAGGCGCGTGCGCGCCTGACCTGGTCCGGGTCGGCCATCGCCGCCCGGATCTCCTCGGGACGACCGTTGTCGATGAAGTGGTCGACCTTCACCTCGATGAAGAGCGCGTCCGCGCGCACGGCGACGGGACCGCCGGGCCCGCCTATGCGGCCGACGGCCGTGCCGTAGATCTTGCGGCCGGCCACGGCCGTCACCTCGGCCTCCAGGCGCAGGACGGTGCCGACGGGCACGGGCCGCACGAAGTCGGTCTCCAGCCGCCCGGTCACGGCGATGACGCGCAGCAGCCAGTTCAGGGAGCCGAGGGTCTCGTCGAGCGCGGTGGCGAGCACGCCGCCGTGCGCGAGGCCCGGCGCCCCCTGGTGGGCGGGCCGTACGGTGAACTCGGCGGTGACGCTCACGCCGTCGCCCGCGCGCGCCTGAAGGTGGAGGCCGTGCGGCTGTCCGCCGCCGCACCCGAAGCAGTGCTCGTAGTGCGCGCCGAGCAGCTCGCCGGGCGCCGGCGCGTCGGGGTGCCGGACCGGCGCGGCGGCGTCTTCCGGGGGCGTCAGCGCTGTGTTTCGTCCACTCACAGGCGCAGACCTTACCCGCGCCGCTACCCGCCGGTCGCCCCGTGGCAGGCTTGGGGGCATGCAGCTCTCCCCCGCGCACCACGACGAACGCCTGACCGCACCCCGCTCCTGGTGGGCCATCGCCGCCCTGATCGGTCTGGCGTGCGCGCTGATGCTGCTGCCTCTCGGCCTGCTGCCGCTGCTCGCGGGGCTGGTCGGCGGTTCGGCGCTGGCGGGGATCCTGGTCAGCAGCTACGGCTCCGCGCGCGTGCGCGTGGTGGGAGGCGCGCTCGCGGCGGGTGATGCGCGGATCCCGGTGGCGGCGCTCGGGGAGCCGGAGGTCCTGGACGCGGAGGAGGCGCGCGCCTGGCGCACGTACAAGGCGGACTCGCGCGCCTTCATGCTGATGCGCAGCTACGTGCCGACGGCGCTGCGGATCCCGGTGGTGGACCCGGCCGACCCGACCCCGTACGTGTACGTCTCCACGCGCGCGCCCGAGGCCCTGGCGGCGGCGATCCGGTCGGCGCGGTCCGCGGCCTGACCGGAGCCGGCGGGTCCGGGCCGGGAGCCGAAGCCTCATCGCGTCCGCCGGCGTTTCGCGGGGTTGTCCGTCAGGTCCGCGGATCCCGTGCGCCGGTCCCTTCGGGCCCGCCGTCGGGCCGGGGTTCCCCGAGGACGTCGGCCAGGCCGCCGGGGAGGGGCTGTGCGGGCTTGTCCAGGCGCGGGAGCGCGGACAGGGCGTCCCAGGGCACGGCTCGGCTCCGCAGGTCGCCGCGGACCTTCTCGGCGAGCCTGCGGGTGTCGCGGCGGTTCATGAGCGCGCCGACGGCCGCGCCGACCATGAAGGGGATCAGGTTGGGCAGGTTGCGGAGCATCCGCTTGGTGATCTGCTGGCGCAGCTCGCGCCGCATCTGCCCGCCGAGGGCGGCGTTGACGGTCGCCGGCTTCTTCCAGTCGACACCGCGCTCCTCGGTCCACGCGGTGAGGTAGGCGGTGCTGCGTTCCCTGGCGCTGCCGGGCGGCCGCAGGCCGTACACCTCGTGCAGCTCGGCGATGAGCTTCAGCTCGATCGCCGCGACGCCGAGGATCTCGGCGGCGAGCTCCGCGGGCATCGCGGGCGGGGTCGGGAGCATGGCGGCGGCGCCGATGCCGGCTCCCACGGTGGAAGTGCCCTTGGCGGCTCCTGCGATCAGCTTGTCGGCGATCTGGTCGGGGCCGAGGCCGGGGAACTGGGCGCGGAGGGCGGCCAGGTCCCGCACCGGGATGCGCGGGGCCACCTCGACGAGGCGGTCGGTGATGTACAGGGCGGCGGCCCTGGCGCTCGCGCCGCCCTTCCGCACACCGTTCCTGACGGCTTGCAGCCGCCGGGCTGCGGCCCGCTCCGGGGCCCCTGCGCCGGTCCCCGCGTCCGCCGGGGGTCCGGGAACGGCGGTCGGGAGGACGGCGGGTGCGCCGGGAGCTGCTGGGCCCGTCGCCGGGCCCGTGGCTCCCGTCTGCGGCTCCGCCCTTTCACCGGGCTTTCGGAAGCGGCGCTTCCGAAACGGTGTCGAGCCGGTCACGGCCGACGCCTCTCAGTCGCAGTCGCGGCAGATCGGCTGACCGTTCTTCTCGCGCGCGAGCTGGCTGCGGTGGTGCACCAGGAAGCAGCTCATGCAGGTGAACTCGTCCGCCTGCTTGGGCAGGACCCGGACGGCCAGCTCCTCGTTGGAAAGGTCCGCGCCGGGCAGCTCCATGCCCTCGACGGCGTCGAAGTCGTCGATGTCGACGCTGGAGGACGACTTCTCGTTCCTCCGGGCCTTCAGCTCCTCGATGCTGTCGTTGTCGACGTCGTCGTCGGTCTTGCGTGGGGTGTCGTAGTCCGTTGCCATGTTTCGCTCTCCCCCTCTGGGATTTAGCGGTGTCTCAGCGCACGTAACGCGCGAGAGGCCGGACTTGTGCCCGACCTGAGGCGGAGATTTTGCCTCACATCAAGGTCTGTTACTCAATCGACACCCAAGCCGCGCGCCTGAAGGGGCGACCGGCTGGGATGACGACCGGGACCGTACACGGTCCTGGGTCCGTCTTGCACAAGCACCACCCGGTGTACTTTCCGCCGTCCGGGGGACCGGAAACCCGGACTTCCCGGACTTTCCGGCGGTTCCACGGCATCCACGGGTCACTGAACGCACATGGCCCCACACTCGACAATGTGATCGATCACACAGGGTTCAACTTGTTCACACGGCAGCTATTCAGCCGACGGCGAACAAAGATGCGGTGCTCACAGCGGCAGCGTGACACGCATCACGAGCCCGCCGCCGTCTCTCGGGACCGCGGTGATCCGGCCGCCGTGTGCGCGCGCCACGGAGCGCGCGATCGACAGGCCGAGGCCGACACCCTTGTCGCTGCCCGTTCGCTCGGTACGCAGCCGCCTGAAGGGCTCGAAGAGGTTGTCCACCTCGTACGCCGGGACCACGGGCCCGGTGTTCGACACGACGAGCACCGCGTGGCCGGGCACGGCCTCCGTGGTGACCTCCACCCAGCCGCCCTCCGGCACGTTGTAGCGCACGGCGTTCTGCACCAGGTTCAGCGCGATCCGCTCCAGCAGCACGCCGTTGCCCTGGACGACGGCCGAGGCGCGCTCGCCCCGGATCTCCACGCCCTTGGCCGCGGCCTCCGCCCGCGCCTGGTCGATGGCGCGCGAGGCGACCTCCGCCAGGTCGACCGGCTTGCGCTCGACTATCTGGTTCTCGCTGCGGGCCAGCAGCAGCAGCCCCTCGACCAGCTGCTCGCTGCGCTCGTTCGTCGCGAGCAGGGTCTTGCCGAGCTGCTGGAGCTCGACCGGAGCCCCGGGGTCCGACAGGTGCACCTCCAGCAGCGTCCGGTTGATCGCCAAGGGGGTGCGCAGCTCGTGCGAGGCGTTGGCGACGAACCGCTGCTGGGCGGTGAAGGCCCGCTCCAGGCGGTCGAGCATCTCGTCGAAGGTGTCGGCGAGCTCCTTGAGCTCGTCGTCCGGCCCGTCCAGCTCGATCCGCCGCGTCAGGTCGGAGCCGACGACGCGGCGCGCCGTCCGCGTGATCTTGCCGAGCGGCGAGAGCACGCGGCCGGCCATGGCGTAGCCGAAGGCGAAGGCGATGACGCTCAGCCCCAGCAGCGCCATGAGCGAGCGGCTGAGGAGGTCGTCCAGGGCGTGCCGGCGCTGTTCCAGCATGCAGGCCTGGATGGCGGCGTGGAACTGGTCGACCGTCTGCTCCGGGCCCACGCCGGGACAGGTCGGGCTGGAGACGACGACCTTCTGCCCGCTGATGCTGACGATCTTGAACGGCAGGGCGTTGCCCTCCCGCAGCGCCTGCGCGGCCAGCAGGTAGATGATCGACAGCAGCAGGATGCCGGCGATCAGGAACATCCCGCCGTACAGCAGGGTGAGCCTTATCCGGATCGTGGGCCGCAGCCAAGGGAAGGGACCCTCGGGCTGGCCGGGGTCCCAGGTCGGTTTCGGCGGCGCGGTCGGTGGCGCCGGGGTCGCTGCCACCCGCGTCAGATCCGGTAGCCGGAGCCCGGGACGGTCACGATGACCGGGGGCTCCCCGAGCTTGCGCCGCAGGGTCATGACCGTCACCCGCACCACGTTGGTGAAGGGGTCGGTGTTCTCGTCCCATGCCTTCTCCAGCAGCTGCTCGGCGGAGACCACGGTGCCCTCGCTGCGCATGAGCACCTCCAGCACCGCGAACTCCTTCGGGGCCAGCTGCACCTCGCGGCCCTCGCGGAAGACCTCCCGCCGGTTCGGGTCGAGCCGGATCCCGGCGCGCTCCAGCACGGGCGGCAGGGCGACCGTGGTGCGCCGGCCCAGCGCCCGCACGCGGGCGGTCAGCTCGCTGAACGCGAACGGCTTGGGCAGGTAGTCGTCCGCCCCCAGCTCCAGGCCCTCCACGCGGTCGCTGACGTCCCCCGAGGCCGTCAGCATCAGCACCCGCGTGGGCATG
Organism: Streptomyces sp. WAC05292; assembly: GCF_003949955.1. NCBI lineage: Bacteria > Bacillati > Actinomycetota > Actinomycetes > Kitasatosporales > Streptomycetaceae > Streptomyces > Streptomyces sp. WAC05292. The sequence goes on along the minus strand of NZ_RPSE01000014.1, from coordinate 9,683 downwards.
CCGAGCTCGACGATCCTGCGGCAGACGTCGTCCCCGTGGACGAGCGGCAGGTCCCGGTCGAGGACGACGACGTCGTAGTCGTTGACACCGACGCGCTCCAGCGCCGCGGCGCCGTCGTACACGACGTCCACGGCCATGGCCTCGCGGCGCAGTCCGGTGGCCACCGCATCGGCGAGCAGCTGCTCGTCCTCGACGACGAGTACGCGCACGTCGTTTCCTTCCTCCGAGCCCCCAGGGCACACGTGTGATTGCGCCGCCCATCCTGCCCCTTTCGGCCGTAAACCGGCTGTAAGGCGCCACTCGGGAGGTCATCCGGGGCGGAACTGGGGATTCCCTCGCCTCCCGAGGTTTCTGCGCCCAGGGTGCAGGGGAGGACGTCAGCACACCCCGACCACTCCCTGACGGCGGGCATCCCTGTGCCGCCGCGACCACGAAGAGGGGGCGAACCCACCATGGACGCATTCACCGCGGGTCTGCTGCAGCGCATCAGGACCACGCAGTCCGACCTCCGCCACGCCCGTGAAGCGGGCGACGACTTCCTCGCGGACGTGGAACAGGCGGAGCTGGAGGACCTCCAGCGCCTCGCCGCCGAGCACGGAGTTCCCGTCTCCGCCTGCTGAGACGCCACCCGGACCCCGGCGGCCGCCGTGCTGCCGGGGTCCCCTCATGCCCGGGCGGGGACACGGGCGGCACTAGTCGTGCCAGGCCCCGGCCTCCTCCAGCAGCGGCGCGAGCGCCGCGAAGACCGCGGGCGTCGCGGCGAGCGCCAGCTCCCCGGAGGCCGGCCGGCCGGGCCGCCCTCCGGTCAGCGCCCCGGCCTCGCGGGCGATCAGCTCGCCAGCGGCGAGGTCCCAGGGGTTGAGTCCGCGCTCGTAGTACGCGTCCAGCCGCCCCGCGGCCACGTCGCACAGGTCGATCGCGGCCGAGCCGCCGCGCCGGACGTCCCGCACCCGCGGGAGGATCCGCCGGACGACCTCGGCCTGCTGCTCCTTGCGCTCCTGGAGGTAGGCGAAGCCGGTGGCCACCAGGGCCTGGTCCAGCGGGGCCGCCGCCCGGCAGGCCAGCCGCTGCCCGCCGAGCAGGGCGCCGCCCCCGCGCACCGCCCGGAAGGTCTCGGCCCGCATCGGCACCTCCACGACGCCGACCAGCGTCTCGCCGCGGTACTCGGCCGCGATCGAGACGCTCCAGCTCGGCAGGCCGTAGAGGTAGTTCACGGTGCCGTCCAGGGGGTCCACGATCCAGCGCACCCCGCTCGTGCCGGGGCGGTCCGCGCCCTCCTCGCCGAGGAGGCCGTCCTGCGGACGGCGCCGCTCCAGGACTTCGGCGACGAGCTTCTCCGCCGCGATGTCCATCTCGGTCACCACGTCGATGGGGCTGCTCTTGACCGCCGCCACCCCCAGGTCGGCAGGCCGGCCGTCCCGCAGCAGCGCCCCGGCCCGCCGGGCCGCCTCCAGCGCCACGTCGAGCAGCTCCTCGGCCAGACCCGCGGGCGCGGCCGCCGCTCCGTCCTGCGTCTTCGACACGTCCCGCTCCTCCGCCTCCGATGCCATGCCCGCGCCGTCCCTACGCGTACGGGCTGTCGGCGCCGGCCGCCGCCGGCCGGGCGCCGCGCGCCGGGCAGCATCCCACCGGGCACACGTCGTGGCTCGGCCCGAGCCGGCCCAGCGCGCACCGCTCGACGGCCTCGCCGCGCTCGGCCGCCGCCCGCTCCAGCAGCAGCTCCCGGACCGCCGCCGCGAAGCGCGGGTCGGCGCCCACGGTCGCCGAGCGCACCGTCGGCAGGCCCAGCTCAGCCGCCTTGGCCGCGGCCTCCGTGTCGAGGTCGTACAGGACCTCCATGTGGTCGGAGACGAAGCCGATCGGCACCATCACCGCCGCCGGCGCCCCGGCGGCGTGCAGCTCCTCCAGGTGGTCGCAGATGTCCGGCTCCAGCCAGGGGATGTGCGGGGCGCCGCTGCGGGACTGGTAGACCAGCCGCCAGGGCAGCTCCAGGCCCGTCTTCGCGCGGACCGCGTCCGCGATCACGGCGGCCGCGTCCAGGTGCTGGCGGACGTACGCGCCGCCCTCGCCGCCCTCGGTGTGCCCCGGGACCGGACCGGAGGCGTCCGCGGCGGCGGTCGGGATGGAGTGGGTGGTGAAGGCGAGGTGCGCCCCGGCGCGGACCTCCTGCGGCAGCTGCTCCAGGGCCGCCAGCACGCCCTCGATCATCGGCTGCAGGAAGCCGGGGTGGTTGAAGTAGTGGCGCAGCTTGTCGACCCGCGGCAGCTCCGCCGCGCCCTCACGCTCCAGCAGCGCCAGGGCGTCCGCCAGGTTCTCGCGGTACTGGCGGCACCCCGAGTACGAGGCGTACGCGCTGGTGGCGAGGACGGCGATGCGGCGGCGCCCGTCGGCGGCCATCTCCCGCATCACGTCGTCGAGGTACGGGGCCCAGTTCCGGTTGCCCCAGTACACCGGCACGTCCACCCCGTGCTCGGCGAAGTCCTTGCGCAGTGCCTCCAGCAGCTCGCGGTTCTGCGCGTTGATCGGGCTGACCCCGCCGAACCCGTAGTAGTGGCTGCCGACCTCCTTGAGCCGCTCCCGCGGGATGCCGCGCCCGCGGGTGACGTTCTCCAGGAAGGGGACGACGTCGTCGGGGCCCTCGGGGCCGCCGAACGAGAGGAGCAGGAGGGCGTCGTAGGGCGCTGCGGGCCCTCGGGCCGGCGAGGGGGCGGCTTCGGCACGGAGCTGGTCAGACATGCGTCGCATCCTGCCACCCGGCGCCCCCCGCCGGGAATCGGGCCCGCCGCGTCCCCCGCACCGGACACGGATAAGGTGAGCCTTACTTCCTGTCTGGAACAAACCCGTGCAGAGCCCCGTGAGCGGCCATAACCTGTATGGGCCAGCGACGTCCCCCACGGAGCGCACCTTGCCCAGTCCCTATCGCGCGATCTTCGACGCGCCCGGCACCAAGGCGTTCAGCGTCGCCGGATTCATCGGCCGCATGCCGCTGTCCATGGTCGGCCTCGGCATCCTCACGATGGTCTCCGAGCTCACCGGCCGCTACACGCTGGCCGGCGCGCTCACGGCGACCCTGGCCCTCTCCGCCGCGGTCGTCGGCCCGCAGGTCTCCCGCCTGGTCGACCAGTACGGCCAGCGGCGCGTGCTGCGCCCGGCGACCCTGATCGCCGGGGCCGCGGTCTCCGGGCTGCTGGTCGCCGCCTCGCAGGGATGGCCGGACTGGACGCTCTTCCTCTTCGCGGTCGTCGCCGGCTGCGTCCCCAGCGTGGGCTCGATGGTCCGCGCCCGCTGGACCGCCATCCACCGCGACACCCCGCACCTGCACACCGCGTACTCCTTCGAGTCCGTCGTCGACGAGGTGTGCTTCATCTTCGGCCCGCCGCTCGCGACGATGCTGTCCGCCAGCTGGTTCCCGGAGGCCGGACCGCTGGTGGCGCTCGTCTGCCTCATGGTGGGCGTCTGGTGGCTGACCGCGCTGCGCGGCACCGAGCCCGAGCCGCACCCCCGCGACACCCAGGCCGACCGGTCGTCCGCGCTGCGCTCCCCCGGCCTGCAGGTGCTCGCCGGCACCTTCGTGGCGACCGGAGCCATCTTCGGCTCGATCGACGTGGCGACCCTCGCCTTCGCCGAGGAGCGCGGTTCCAAGTCCGTATCCGGCCTGGTTCTGGCGGTTTGGGCGCTCGGATCCTGCCTCGCGGGCATCGCTTTCGGCCTGATCCGCTTCAAGGGCAAGGCCGAACACCGCTGGATCCTGGGCATCTGTGCGATGGCCGTGAGTATGATCCCCCTCCTACTGGCCGGGAACCTTCCGATTCTGGCCGTGGCGCTCTTCGTCTCGGGCCTCGCCATCGCTCCCACGATGATCACCACGATGGCCCTGATCGAGGCGCACGTACCACGCGCGAAGCTGACCGAGGGCATGACCTGGATCAGCACCGGCCTCGCGGTCGGGGTCGCGCTCGGCTCCTCCGTGGCCGGCTGGGTCGTCGACGCGGCGGGGGCGAGGAGCGGGTACGTCGTCTCCATCTCGGCGGGGGCCGCCGCGGCGGCGGTCGCGTTCGCGGGATACCGCCGGCTCGCGAGGCCGGCGCAAGGGGAGGAGCCCTCGGGCGATGGGGACGGCGACAGCGGCAAGGTACGGGGCCTCGTGGCGTAACTGGGCCGGGAACATCACGGCCGCACCGGCCCGGGTGGTGGCCCCGGCATCGGTGGGCGAGGTGCAGGAGGCGGTGCGGCGGGCCGCCGAGGACGGGCTGCGGGTGAAGGCGGTCGGCACCGGCCACTCCTTCACGGCGGCCGCCGCCACCGACGGCGTCATGGTGCGCCCGCAGGCGCTGACCGGGATCCTCGGGATCGACCGGGCCGCGGGCACGGTGGCGGTCGCCGCGGGAACGGCCCTGAAGGACCTCAACCGGGCCCTCGCGGCCGAGGGCCTCTCGCTCGCCAACATGGGCGACATCATGGAGCAGACGGTCTCCGGGGCCGTCTCCACCGGCACCCACGGCACCGGCCGCGACTCCGCCTCGCTCGCCGCCCAGCTCCGCGGCCTGGAGATGGTCACGGCGGACGGGCGGCTGCTGGCCTGCTCGGAGAAGGAGAACCCCGAGGTCTTCGCCGCCGCCCGGGTCGGCCTCGGCGCGCTCGGGATCACCACGGCCCTCACCTTCGCGGTGGAGCCCCTCTTCCACCTGACCGCCCGCGAGGAGCCGATGCGCTTCGACCGGGTGACCGCCGAGTTCGACGAGCACGTCGCGGAGAACGAGCACTTCGAGTTCTACTGGTTCCCGCACACCGGCAACTGCAACACCAAGCGCAACAACCGCAGCCAGGGCCCCGCCGCCCCGCCCGGACCGGTGAGCGCCTGGATCGAGGACGAGCTGCTGTCGAACGGCGTCTTCCAGGCGGCCAACTCCCTGGGCCGCGCGGTCCCGGCGGCCATCCCGGCCATCGCGCGCGTCGCCAGCCGCGCCCTGTCCGCCCGCACGTACACGGACATCCCGTACAAGGTCTTCACCAGCCCGCGCCGGGTCCGCTTCGTGGAGATGGAGTACGCCCTCCCGCGCGAGCACGCGGTCGGGGCGCTGCGGGAGCTGAAGGCGGCGGTCGACCGCTCGCGGCTGCGGATCAGCTTCCCCGTGGAGGTCCGCACGGCGCCGGCGGACGACATCACGCTGTCCACGGCCGAGGGGCGGGAGACGGCGTACATCGCGGTGCACATGTACCGGGGCACCCCGTACCAGGCGTACTTCACGGCCGCCGAGCGCATCTTCACCGCGTACGGGGGCCGCCCGCACTGGGGCAAGGTGCACACCCGCGGGGCGGAGTACCTGGCCGCCGCCTACCCCCGGTTCGGGGAGTTCACCGCGCTGCGCGACCGGCTGGACCCCGACCGGCTCTTCGGCAACGACTACCTGCGCCGGGTGCTCGGCGGCTGACACCCCCTCGGAACCGCCCGCGGCGGGCGGCGTTCGGGCCGCCGGGCCGCCCGCGATCTCCATCACACCCGTGGCGGACCGGCGGTGACGGGGCGGCAGGAGGGCCGCCACGCGGAGTGAGGGGGTTGTTCCGTTTCCGGGGATTCCGTGGAGCAAGACGCCCGAAATGGGGTGCAGTTGCCGGTCCGGCCGGATCCCGGGCAGGCCGAAGTGCGCCGCCGGTGACAAGTTCGGCGGCGCGGCGGTCCACCCCGGTGGCCCGAATGGAGTACTGTGGCGAGCCCTGGGGCCGTCCTTCCTTTCGGCTGTCCGGACCCGGGTGAGGGGGCCGGCTGATGGACATGCGGCACTCGGACCGGTGATGCCGCGACAGCGCACGGGCGCCTGTGCGCACAGTAACCAATCGGTCACTGTGCGTACCCAACAGGTAACCGTGCCATAACGGCGATCAAGGGCGCATGCCCGACACGCCGGTTGAACTCGGCAAGGTTGTGGCAGGCTGCACCCGGGCAGGCCACACTCGACTAGCGGAAGCAGCGACGCACGTGACGTCGGCAGGCACCACCCGGGAGGTCCCCATGCCCGAACTGCGTGTCGTGGCCGTCTCGAATGACGGCACACGACTGGTGCTCAAGGCTGCGGACAGCACGGAGTACACGCTTCCGATCGACGAGCGGCTTCGCGCTGCCGTGCGCAACGACCGCGCGCGCCTGAACCAGATCGAGATCGAGGTCGAGAGCCACCTCCGCCCCCGCGACATCCAGGCCCGCATACGGGCCGGTGCCTCCGCGGAGGAGGTCGCCCAACTCGCCGGCATCCCCGTCGAGCGCGTGCGCCGCTTCGAGGGGCCGGTGCTGGCCGAGCGCGCCTTCATGGCGGAGCGGGCCCGCAAGACGCCCGTGCGCCGGCCCGGCGAGAACACCGGACCGCAGCTCGGCGAGGCCGTGCAGGAGCGCCTGCTGCTGCGCGGCGTCGACAAGGACACCGTGCACTGGGACTCCTGGCGCCGCGACGACGGCACCTGGGAGGTCCTGCTCGTCTACCGGGTGGCGGGCGAGACGCACTCGGCGAGCTGGACCTACGACCCGCCGCGCCGCCTCGTCGTCGCCGTGGACGACGAGGCCCGCTCGCTGATCGGCGAGGCGGACGACCTGCCGGCGGCCCCGGAGCCGAGCTTCCCGTTCGTGCCGCGGATCGCGCGCCTGCCGCGGGACCGGCCCCTCGACCGCACGCTGGACCGGCCGGAGCGGCCTGTCGCGCCCGCGCCGGAGCCGGAGGAGGAGCGGGACTCGCTGACGAGCCTGCTGGAGGCGGTGCCGAGCTTCCGCGGCGACCTCGTGGTCCCCGAGCGCACCGACACCCCCGCCGAGGAGGCGGAGGCGGAGGAGCCCCCGGCCGCCTCGGCGTCGGCGGGCGCGGGCACCGCGTACGCGGACGTGCTCATGCCGCGCACGGTGGCCGGCCACCGCGACCGCCTCACCGGCACGACCGACCGGCAGGCCGAGGCCGACGGCGTCCGCCCGGGCCGCCGCGCGGCGGTGCCGAGCTGGGACGAGATCGTCTTCGGCACCCGCCGCAAGAAGCAGGAGTAGCAGCCCCCGGCGGGCAGTCCGGCCCGCCGCGGCACCAGGCGGGGCCGGGCGCCGGTGCGCCGCGCCCTACTGCGGGTCCGGTCCCGTGGCCACCGGCCGCTGCGGGTCCGCGGACCATTCCGACCAGCTGCCCGCGTACAGCGCGGCGCCGATCCCGGCCACCTCCAGCGCCAGCACCTCGTGCGCGCCCGAGACGCCCGAGCCGCAGTACACGCCGACCGGGGCCCCGCCGGCGGCGCCCAGTCCCGCGAACCGCGCCCGCAGGTCGGCGGCGGGCAGGAAGAGCCCGTCCGGGCCGGTGTTGTCCGTGGTGGGCGCCGACAGCGCGCCGGGGATGTGGCCGCCGACCGGGTCGATCGGCTCGACCTCGCCGCGGTACCGCTCCCCCGCCCGCGCGTCCAGCAGGACCCCTTCACGGGCCAGGGCGGCCGCCCCGTCCGCATCGAGCAGCCCCATTGCGCCGGGAGTTGGCTTGAAATCGCCTTGGACCGGGGCGGCGGCTTCGGATGTCACCTCGCCTCCGGCGGCCGTCCAGGCGGCCAGCCCGCCGTCCAGGACCCTCACCTGCGGGTGACCGGTCCAGCGCAGCAGCCACCAGGCGCGTGCCGCCGCCCACCCCTGCCCGCCGTCGTAGACGACGACCGGGACGTCCGCGCAGACGCCGGCGCGCCGCATAGCGGCCCCGAACTCCTCCGTGTCGGGCAGCGGATGGCGCCCGCCCGCCCCCGGCGGACCTGCCAGTTCGCGGTCGAGGTCCACGTACACGGCGCCCGGCAGGTGCCCGGCGTCGTAGGCGGGGCGCTGGTTCGGCCCGCCCAGCCGCCAGCGGACGTCGAGGAGCACCGGCGGCCGCGGACCGGCCAGTTCCGCGGCGAGGGCGGAGGCGGAGACGATCGCAGAGTTCGCAGTCATACGGCCCATCTTCCTCCCTCTCGGGTGCATGCGGGGGCGGGGCCGCCGCCGACCGGCGCACTGATCCGGTCATCTCCGCCCGCTCCAGCGATTCTCGGCCGGGTCGGGGCGCGCCGGAGCGGGCGGGGTGGAACCATCTGGTCCCGATGTCCGACGACCGAGGAGACGGCTTACATGACCGACGCAGTGCAGGACACGCGGCGCCCGCCCGGCACACCCTGCTGGTCGAGTCTGATGGTCCACACCCTCGGCGCCGCCGAGGCGTTCTACGGCGAGCTGTTCGGCTGGGAGTACGAGCCCGGCCCCGCCCCCTTCGGGCCGTATGTGCGCGCCCTGCTCGACGGCCGCGAGGTCGCCGGCATCGGGGAGATGCCGCCGGACCGGGACCTCCCGGTGGCCTGGACGACGTACTTCGCCACCGACGACGTCGACGCGGCGGCGGAGGCCGTCCGCTCCTGCGGCGGCACCGTCGCCGTCGGGCCGCTCGACGCGGGCGGCGACGCCGGGCGCCTCGCGATCTGCTCCGACCCGCTGGGCGCGGTCCTCGGGATCTGGCAGGCCGACGGCAGCGCCGGAACCCAGCTGTCCGGACCGCACGGCACGCCCGTGTGGGCGGAGCTCGTCACCCAGGACACCTCGACCGTGGGCAAGTTCTACGCGCACGTCTTCGGGCACGCGGCGGAGCACGGCACGGCCCCCGAAGGCCTCGCATCGGGCGCGGACTTCGACTACCTGACCCTGGCGCTGGAAGGACGTCCGGTCGCCGCGGTGCACGGGGTGGGCCGCTCGCTGCCGCACGACCGGGGGCCGCACTGGATGACGTACTTCGCCGTCGACGACGCCGACGCCGCCGCGGCGCAGGTCCGCCGCCTCGGCGGCAGTGTGGTCCAGCCGCCCCGCGAGGGCCTGACGGGCCGGGTCGCGACGGTCGCGGACCCGGAGGGCGCCCTCCTGGCCCTGGTCGAGCGCCGCCCCGCCCCGCGCTGACCCGCCGCCCGGGGCCGCCCTGCACCGGTCAGGCGCGGCCCACCGGCAGGACGTCCGGGGAGAGGGCGGCGGCGTGCGCGGAGGCCGAGGTCATGCGGCGCCGGTGGTGCCGGCGGCACAGCACCTCGTAACCGACCTCCTCGGCGGGCCGGTTGACGTCTCCGACGACGACCTGGGCGCCCTCGACGACCATCCGCCCGCCCACCGTGCGGGCGTTGTGCGTGGCGCGGGCCCCGCACCAGCAGAGGGCCTCGACCTGGAGCTGCTCGATGCGGTCGGCGAGCTCGATGAGCCGCTGCGAGCCGGGGAAGAGCTTGGTGCGGAAGTCGGTGGTGATGCCGAAGGCGAAGACGTCCATGTCGAGGTCGTCGACGATGCGGGCCAGCTGGTCGATCTGCCCGGGTGCGAGGAACTGGGCCTCGTCGACGATGACGTAGTCCGCCCTGCCGCCCCGGGAGAGCTCGCCGACGAGGTAGGCGTACAGGTCCATCGAGTCCCCGACCTCGACCGCGTCCGTGACCAGCCCCAGGCGCGAGGAGAGCTTGCCCTCGCCCGCCCTGTCCTGGCGGGTGAAGATCACGCCCTGGAGGCCGCGGGCCGAGCGGTTGTGGGTGATCTGCAGCGCCAGCGTGCTCTTTCCGCAGTCCATGGTTCCGGAGAAAAACACCAATTCGGGCATGGAGGGAACGGGACCTTTCGGGTCGTGGTCGGCGGGCGAGGGCAAGCTCTCCTCGCGCCTGGGGCTGGTCACGGACGCGGT
>NZ_RPSE01000149.1:0-13227 GCF_003949955.1 Streptomyces sp. WAC05292 | reverse complement strand
GTGCCGCACCCCCAGCCCAGGAAGTAGGAGACCGTTGTCCTCCCATCCCGCCCCCCGCCGCACCATCGCCGTCGTACTCGCCGGGGGGACCGGCCAGCGCATCGGGCTCGAAATACCGAAGCAGCTCCTGAAGATCGCCGGCAAGTCGATCCTGGAGCACACCCTCCACATATTCGAGAACGCACCGGACGTCGACGAGGTCATCCTCCTGATGACCCCGGCGTACGTGGACGACGCCCGCCGCATCGTGGAGAAGGCCCGCCTCTCCAAGGTGACCGGCGTGCTGGCCGGAGGCGCCACCCGCAGCGAGACCACCCGCATCGCCATCCGGGCCGCCTCCGAGCGGCTCGCCGGCGGCGAGGACTGCAACCTCCTCTTCCACGACGCGGTGCGCCCGCTGCTGTCGCAGCGCGTGGTCCGCGAGTGCGTCGAGTCCCTGGAGCGGTACCAGGCCGTCGACGTCGCGATCCCCTCCTCCGACACCGTCATCGTCACCCGCACCCACGGCGACGACGGCGAGTTCATCACCGAGGTCCCCGACCGCTCGCGCCTGCGCCGCGGCCAGACCCCGCAGGGCTTCCGCCTCTCCACGATCGCCGCCGCCTACGAGCGGGCGGCCGCGGACCCGTTCTTCCAGGCGACCGACGACTGCTCCGTCGTCGTCAAGTACCTGCCGGACGTCCCCGTCCACGTGGTCACCGGCGACGACTACAACATGAAGGTGACGCAGCCCGTCGACGTCTTCATCGCCGACAAGCTGTTCCAGCTCGCCTCGCACGCCGCGCCCGCGCAGGCCGGCGAGGCCGCGTACCGCGAGCAGCTGGCCGGCAAGACGATGGTGGTCTTCGGCGGCTCGTACGGCATCGGCGCCGACATCGCGCGGATCGCCGAGGGCTTCGGCGCGCGCGTCTTCGCGATGGGCCGCTCGACCACCGGCACCCACGTCGAGAACCCGGACCACGTCGAGGAGGCGCTGGCCGGGGCCTACGCCGAGACCGGCCGCATCGACTACGTCGTCAACACCGCGGGAGTGCTCCGCGTCGGCCGGCTCGCCGACACCGACGACGCCACCGTCCGCGAGGCGCTGGAGGTCAACTACCTCGCACCGGTGAACATCGCCCGCAGCGCCTACAAGTACCTCAGCGAGACCGGGGGCCAGCTGCTGCTGTTCACCTCCAGCAGCTACACCCGGGGCCGCGCCGAGTACAGCCTGTACTCCTCGACCAAGGCGGCCATGGTCAACCTGACCCAGGCCCTCGCCGACGAGTGGGCCGAGGACGGCATCCGCGTCAACTGCGTCAACCCCGAGCGCACCGCCACCCCGATGCGCACGAAGGCGTTCGGCCAGGAGCCGGAGGGCTCGCTGCTGACCTCCGAGTCGGTGGCGCTGACCTCCCTCGACGTCCTCGTGTCGGAGATGACCGGCCATGTGATCGACGTCCGCAAGCAGGACCCGACCTCCGCCCCGGCGTCCCAGCGCTCCGGGTTCGAGGCGGCGCTCGCGGACGTCCTGATCCGGACCACGGAGGAGCAGGGGGTCTAGGCATGACGTACGCACCCGAACAGCAGCAGGCACGGCGGCCGCGGATCTACGTGGCGGGCGGGTCCAACGCGGTCGGCCGCCCGTACAGCTTCCTGCCCATGGCGGGATGGACGCAGGCCCTCCCCCTCTTCCTCACGGAGGCCGTGGAGGTCGTCAACTGCGCCCGCGCACGGGCCAGTTCGAAGAGCTTCCGCGAGCGTGGCCGGCTCCAGTGGATCCTGGAGGACATGGCCCCGGGCGACTACCTGCTCTTCTCCTTCGGCCAGAACGACATCAAGCCGGACCCCGGCCTGCACACCGAGCCGTTCTCCTCCTTCACGGAGCAGATGGCCGCCTACGTGCACGGGGCGCGCGAGCGGCAGGGCCACCCGGTGGTGATGCTGGGCTACGAGCGGCGGAGGATCGACCGGCACGGCAACGTCGCCCGCTTCCTCGGCGACTACACCCTGGCGGCCCGGCAGCTCGCCGAGGACGAGCACGTACCCGTCGTCGACCTGTACGGGCAGAGCCTGCAGTGGTGGGAGGAGCTCGGGCCGGAGGCGACCAAGGCGGTCTTCACCTACCTGCGCCGGGGCGAGCCGCTCCAGCCGCACGTCCTCGACGGCGACAACGTGCACGTGCGGGCCGAGGGCGCGATCGAGTGCGCCCGCTTCGTGGCGCGCAGCCTGCTGGAGCAGGGCGTCGTCCCGGCCCACTGGGGCCGCGGCCTCGACCGCACCCGCTTCGACTACGACGAGATGGGCTGGCTGGACGAGGAGACGTTCCGCCTGCGCACAGCGTCCCGCGTGTCCACCTTCCCCGGCGCCTGAGGAGTCCGTCCCGTGAACCACCTCCTGTGCCGCGGCCGGGCCCTCGGCGAGGACCCCGCCCAGGGTGCCGTGTACGCGGCGCTGTACAGCTCCGCCGACCCCCGCCTCGGCGTGGCGCCCGGCGAGACGTTCCAGCTCGGCCTGTCCGTGGCGCCCGACGGGGGCGCCCCGCGCGGCTGCGCGTACCTGCTCGGGGCTCCGCTCACCGAATCCGCCGAGGTCGTCGGCGTGCAGGGGCTGGAGTTCTTCCCGCGGCAGCGCTGGTTCCGGCTGCGGGCCGAGCCCGGCGAGAACGCCGCCGGCGTGCTGCACCTGCGCGTCCGCGACTCCGCGGCCGAGCCGCGCATCCGCCCGCAGATCATGGTCGGCGTACCGGATGCGACGGGCCGCAGGACGACCCGCACCGGGCGGCTCGACGCGGAGGCGCTGCCGCTGCGCCGGGCCGTCGCCCGCGGGCTGCGGCTGACGGCCGAGCCCGGCGGCTCGGGATCGGTGAACGTGCTGTCCGCGTGCCCCCCGGGGTGCACGGCCGTCACCGTGACGGCGCCCCGCAACGGCGACGCGCAGCTGTCGTACGACGGCTGGGTCACCTACACCCCGGCCCCCGGCTTCACCGGCTACGACCGCTTCGCGTACACCGTCGCGACCCCGGCCGGCGAGAAGCTGACCTCGCACGTCAACGTCTTCACCGGCCCGCTCGACGCCGTGCCCGGGGCGTTCCCCGCGCACCCGTCGGAGGTCGCCTTCCGGCCCTGGCAGTGGCCCGAGCTGACCGGCGAGATGCCGTGGCCCCGCACCGCACCGTCCGCGACCGACCGATGAGGAACCCCGCAGCATGAACAGCGCCGTCGTGCACCCCGCCGACATCAAGGACGTCTCCGTCGCGGTCCGGGTGAGCAACCAGGCGGCGGCGCTCGACGCCTGCCTGGCCTCGGTCCTCGTCCAGACGATCGGCACGGACCGGCTGGAGGTCATCGGCGTCGACGACGGGTCGACCGACGAGAGCGGGTCGGTCCTGGCCCGGGCCGCGCACCAGTACCCGTCGTTCGTCCGGGTCGGGCAGGTGACGCAGGGCCTCAGCCCGGCGGCGGCCCGCAACTGGGCGCTCAGCCAGGTCCGCGGCCGGTACGTGATCTTCCTGGAGGCGGTGGACCGGCTGGCCCCGGACGCCCTGGAGCGGATGGTCGCCGCGGCCGACGCGAACGAGGCGGACGTCGTCCTCGGCAAGCTGGAGAGCTCCGGCCGGCACACCGTCCCGACCGCCATGTTCCGGAAGAACCAGGCGTACACCGACGCCTGGTCCTCGCGCGTGTACTGGTCGCTGAGCCCCGACAAGCTGTTCCGGACCAGCCTGCTGCACCGGCGCCGCCTGTCCTTCCCCACCGACATGCCGATCGGCGACGAGCAGGTCTTCACGGCCGGGGCGTTCATCGGGGCGGACAACGTCTCCGTCGTCGGTGACGCGGCCTGCGTGGTCAAGGGGCCGGACCCGGCGAACCGGGCGACCCTGTCGGACCGGGTCGCGCTGGCCTCCCGGATGCTGGCGCTGGTCGCCTCGCAGGTGCCCGAGGGTCCGCGCCGCGACCGGCTCCAGGCGCGGCACCTGGAGGTGGAGCTCGGCAAGGCCACGGCCACGGCGCTGCTGTCGGCCGCCGACCCGGCGGAGCGGGACCGGACGCTGTGGGAGGCCGCCGAGGTGCTGCGTACGCAGGCCGCCCCGGGCGCCCTGGCGCTGCTGCCGCGGATGGTGGCGGTCCGCTTCGCCCTGCTCGCGCAGGGCCGGCTCGCCGAGGCGCAGAAGATGGCGGCGTTCGAGGCGGACAAGGACCGGCCCGTGGTCCGCAAGACCGTCGAGGGCGGCCGGGTCTTCACCACCCTGCCGTTCTTCCGCGACCCGCAGGTCGGACTGCCGGACGAGCTGTTCGACATCACCGCGGACATGACCGTCAGCCACCAGCTGCAGAAGGCCCGCTGGGACGGCGCGATGCTGCTCCTGGACGGCTACGCCTTCTTCGAGCAGCTCTCGACGAAGGACCGCGCGACGCGCGTCGTGCTGCGCGAGCGGTCCACCGGCGCGCAGGAGAGCCACGCGGTGACGGCCCGCCGGGACGACACGCTGACCAACGCCAAGGGCAAGACGCGCGCCATGGGCCGCTTCTCGGCGCGCGTCAACCTCGCGCAGACCTCCAGCGGCTGGCCGCTCCCGCCGGGCACCTGGGACCTGTACCTGTCGGTGAGCTTCGAGGGCGTGACCCAGGAGGTGCGGCTCGGCACGCGCCGGGCGCCCGAGCTGGACTCCACCGCGCGGATGCCGGTGCGCATCGCCGACGCGCCCGGCGCACAGGGGATGGAGCTGGCCGCCACCCCGTACTACGCGGAGGACGGGGGCCTCACCGTCGAGGTGGCGCAGCGGATGCCGCTGCCGGGGCGCGGCTGACGCGTACGGGCCCAGCCTCCGCACAGGGGGCCGGGCCCGTACGCGTTCCTGACGGTACGTCAGGCCAGGTACTCCCACGGGCCGAAGGCCAGTCCCCCGGCGGCGGTGTCCTGCCGGGTGCACATGGGTGCGCCCTCCTCGTCGAAGGCGGCGACGACGACGCGGCCGGCCGCGTCGACCGCGACCTGCGGGGCGCGGGCGCCGTGCCCGCCGAGGGAGGCCCACCAGGTGCCGTAGCCCTCGTTCTCGGTGACGTAGGCGGTGACCTCGACGTCCCCGTCGGCGCCGATCTGCGCCAGGACCGTGCAGTCGTAGCCGCCGAGCACCGCGCGCGCGACGCCGGGCGCGCCCCGGCCGCCGGCGCCGCCGAGGCCCATCAGGCCGCCCTGGACGCCCTGGCGGGGGGCCCGCCAGGCGACGAGCGAGCCGTCGCCCGGGTAGCGCCAGAAGTACGTGGCCCGGCGCGGGCCCGTCTCGCAGACGGCGGCGCTGCCGGGGACGACCGGCGTCGGAATCCTGTCGGCGAGCCCGAACCGGCCCTGGCCCATACCGGTCCAGCGGTCGGCGTGCCCCTGGGCGGGAGCGAGGACCTCCAACGTGCCGCCGGCCGGCATCAGCGGGGTCACGTCCCCGCGGTAGGGCTGTCCGGACACCGGCTTCCAACCGCCCCAGGCACCCTCCGCGTTGCGGCTGCGCCGCAGGATGCCCGAGTGCCGCAGCGAGACGATGACATGGGTGGAGCCGGAGCGCTGGTTCACGGCGATCCGGGGCGGCCCGGACAGGCTGTCGTCGTCGGGGCCGCCGCGCAGCCCGGGCGTCTCGAGGCCCCGCCAGTCCATCATCCCGCGGCCCGGCTGGAACTGGGTGGAGACGATCACCTCGGGGCTGCCGGAGTCGGCGTCCGTGGAGCGCAGGGCGACGAAGTGCACGTACCCCTCGCGGCTGCGGGCCATGGCGGCCGGACCGACCCAGCCCTCGACCTCGAAGGGCTCCGGCCCGGTCCAGCCGGTGCGGGGGGCGGCGGCCTCGGTCCAGCGGAGCAGGCCGCGCGGGGTGCACGCGTAGGCGGTCAGCCTGCCGTCGCCGCCGGCGAACAGCCAGTTCCCGACGGGCGGGGAGGAGCTGTGGGGACCCGGCCCGCCCGTGGGCGCGCCCTGCGCACGGCGAGCCGAAGAGGCAGTCCGGTCACTGCCTTTGCCTCGGATCACGCAGCTGTCCACCCTTCTGACGACTATGTCCGTTTTGGGGCCGGGGGTGTTCACCCGAGAGAACCAGCCACTCGAAAGCGTGTCTTATGATGCACCCCATTCGATGATAGAAGGGCACTGCCTCCATGACCGACCGCCCCTCGGCCACCCCCGCTCCCTCCCGGCGCAAGCCGCGGCGCGGCGGCAAGCGCGTCCTGCGGATCGTACTGCTGGCGCTGGCGGTGCTCATCCTGGCGGCCGGCGGGGCCGGCTGGTGGGCGTACAGCCACCTCAACGGCAACATCGACAGCGTCGACCTCGACCAGGCGATCGGCGACGACCGCCCGAAGAAGGTCGTGCCGGGCGCCCAGAACATCCTCGTCCTCGGCTCCGACTCGCGCGCCGGGGCCAACGGCGATCTCGACCACGGCGACGTGGCCGGCGCCCGATCCGACACCGCGATGCTGATCCACGTCCCGGAGGGCCGGGCGAAGGCCACCGCGGTGAGCATCCCCCGCGACACCCTCATATCCCGGCCCGAGTGCAGGAAGGCGGACGGCAAGACCGTCGCGCCCGCCCAGCGGGTCATGTTCAACTCGGTCTACACGCTCGCCGGTCCGGCCTGCGTGGTCAAGACCGTCGAGCAGCTGTCCGGGATCCGCGTCGACCACTTCGTCGAGGTCGACTTCGCCGGCTTCAAGGGCCTGGTCGACGCGCTCGGCGGCGTCACCGTCACCCTGGACCAGCCGATGAGCGGGGCCAAGGGCGGCCTGAAGCTCGACCCGGGCACCCACCGCCTCGACGGCGAGCAGTCCCTGAAGTTCGTCCGCACCCGCTACGGCTACGGCGACGGCAGCGACCTCGGACGCATAGGCCTCCAGCAGCAGTTCATGATCGCCATGCTGTCGGAGATGAAGAAGCAGGACGCCCTCGGCAACCCGGCCCGGCTGTACAAGCTCGCCGACGCCGGCACCAAGTCGCTGACCACCGACTCCGAACTCGCCTCGCTGACGGCGCTCGCCGACTTCGCGCAGAGCATGAAGGGCGTGAACCCGGAGACGATGGAGACCATCATGCTCCCGGTCGCCTACGACAAGGTCGACCCCAACCGGGTGGTCGTCGCCCAGCCGCAGGCGGGAATGCTGTGGGAGGCGCTGCGCACCGACCAGAAGATCCCGGCGGAGGCGAAGAAGTCCCCCGCGAGCGGCTCCAAGGGCTGAGGCGCGCGCACCGGGTGCGGCCGGTCGGACCCGGCCGCACCCGGTGACGGTGCGGGATCAGTACGTGGCGTCCTGGCCCGCCTTGGCCAGGCGGCTGTTGCGGCGTCCGTAGACGAAGTAGACGACGACGCCCACGACCATCCAGATGCCGAAGCGGATCCATGTGTCGACCGGCAGGTTGAGCATCAGCCACAGCGAGGCCGCCATCGACAGGATCGGGATGAACGGCACGAGCGGCGTACGGAAGGAACGGTGCAGGTCGGGCCGGGTCCGGCGCAGGATGATCACGCCGAGGGCGACCACGACGAACGCGAACAGCGTGCCGATGTTGACCAGCTCGGCGAGCTTCTCCAGGCTGGTGAAGCCGGCGACGACCGCGATGATCACGCCGAGCAGGATCGTCGCCCGGTACGGGGTGCGGTACTTGGGGTGGGTGACGGAGAAGACGCGCGGCAGCAGTCCGTCGCGGCTCATCGCGAAGAACACGCGGGTCTGGCCCAGCAGCAGGATCATGCACACGGTGATCAGGCCGACGGAGGCGCCGAGACTGATGGCGCCGGCGAAGAACGGCTGGTTCACCGATTTGAACGCCTCGGCGAGCGGGGCGCTCGGTGACATCTGCGCGTAGTTCTGCATGCCGGTGACCACCAGCGTCACGGCGACGTACAGCACGGTGCAGATGAGCAGCGAGCCCAGGATGCCGCGGGGCATGTCCCGCTGCGGGTTCTTCGTCTCCTCGGCCGCGGTCGCCACCACGTCGAAGCCGATGAAGGCGAAGAAGACGAGGGATGCCGCGGTGAAGATGCCCATGACGCCGAAGTTGGTCGGCGCGTACCCGAACAGCACCTGCACCAGGGGGGCGTGGAGGCCGCCCCCGGCGGGCTGCGGCTCGGCCGGCGGGATGAACGGCGAGTAGTTGTCGGCCTTGATGAAGAACACGCCGGCGATGATGACCAGCAGCACCACGGTCACCTTGATGGCGACGACGATCGCGGTGATCCGCGCCGACAGCTTCGTCCCGACGACGAGGATCGCCGTCAGGACGAGGACCAGCAGGAACGCGAACAGGTCGAAGGTGCCGCCCGCATCCGGCCCGGACAGCGCGACCGGCATGTCCCACCCGAGGTTCGTCTGCATCAGGTTGCGGATGTAGCCGGACCAGCCGACCGCGACGACCGCGGTGCCGAGCGCGAATTCGAGCACGAGGTCCCACCCGATGATCCAGGCGGGCAGCTCGCCGATCGAGGCGTACGAGAACGTGTACGCCGAGCCCGCCACCGGCACGGTGGACGCGAACTCGGCGTAGCACAGGGCGGCCAACGCGCAGACGATGCCTGCGGCGACGAACGACAGGGCGGTGGCGGGTCCGGCATTGTTGCGCGCTGCGATGCCCGTGAGGACGAAGATGCCGGTGCCGATGATGACACCCACGCCGAAGACGGTCAGGTCCCAGGCCGACAGCGACTTTCGGAGCGCGTGTTCCGGCTCCTCCGTGTCGCGGATGGACTGCTCCACCGTCTTCGTGCGGAAGGGGCTGTTGAGATCCGTACTCACCGACGCACCTCCGAAAGGCGACGACGCAACGGAACGGGCCGGGAGGCCCACCCCCTCCAGGGTGATCTCCCGGCCCGTGTGCTGCAACCGCGCGCGCCCTCCGCGGCGGCGCGCCGCGTGCGTCCGGCTAGTCGACGGCGGCGGCCGGCTCGCTGTCGAGGCGGCCGTCCAGCTTGGCGACCAGGCCGGTGACCTGCCGGGCGATGTCCGGCGCGGTCAGGCCGATCTCGGCCAGGATCTCCTTGCGCAGCGCGTGGTCGAGGAAGCGCTGCGGGATGCCGAAGTCGCGCAGCGGGACGTCGACGCCGGCGTCGCGCAGGGCCTGCGACACGGCGGCGCCCACACCGCCCACGCGGCCGTTGTCCTCGACGGTGACGACGACGCGGTGCTGCTCGGCGAGCGGGGCGAGCGCCTCGTCGACCGGCTTGACCCAGCGCGGGTCGACGACGGTGGTGGAGATGCCCTGCCTGTCGAGGAGGTCGGCGACCTCCAGGCACATCGGGGCGAGGGCGCCCACCGAGACGAGCAGGACGTCCGGGCGGGTGACGTCGGCTGCGGGGCGGCGCAGGACGTCCATGCCGCCGATGCGGCCGACCGCCGGCACGGCGGGGCCGACGACGCCCTTGGAGAAGCGGACGACGGTCGGGGCGTCCTTGACCTCGACGGCCTCGCGGAGCTGGGCGCGGAGCTGCTCGGCGTCGCGCGGGGCGGCGAGCCGCAGGCCGGGCACGACCTGGAGGATCGACATGTCCCACATGCCGTTGTGGCTGGCGCCGTCGTCGCCGGTGACGCCGGCGCGGTCCAGGACGAAGGTGACGCCGCACTTGTGCAGGGCCACGTCCATCAGGACCTGGTCGAAGGCGCGGTTGAGGAAGGTGGCGTAGACGGCGAAGACCGGGTGGACGCCGCCGGTGGCCAGGCCCGCCGCCGAGGTGGCGCCGTGCTGCTCGGCGATGCCGACGTCGTAGATGCGGTCCGGGAACTCCTCGGCGAACTTGTTCAGGCCGACGGGGTGGAGCATGGCGGCGGTGATGCCGACGACGTCCGGGCGCTCGCGGCCGATCTTGACCATTTCGTCGGCGAAGACGGAGGTCCAGCTGGCGGCGGCCGTCTTCACCGGCAGGCCGGTGTCCGGGTGGATGACGCCCACCGCGTGGAAGCGGTCCGCCTCGTGCTCCAGGGCGGGCGTGTAGCCGCGGCCCTTCTGGGTGAGGCAGTGGACGATGACCGGCCCGCTGAAGCGCTTGGCGCGCAGGAGCGCGGACTCCAGGGCCTCGATGTCGTGGCCGTCGATGGGGCCGATGTACTTCAGGCCCAGGTCCTCGAACATGCCCTGCGGGGCGATGAAGTCCTTCAGGCCCTTCTTGGCACCGTGCAGGGTCTCGAAGAGCGGCTTCCCGACGACCGGGGTGCGCTCCAGGATCTCCTTGCCGCGGGCCAGGAAGCGCTCGTAGCCGTCCGTGGTGCGCAGGGTGGCCAGGTGGTTGGCGAGGCCGCCGATGGTCGGGCCGTAGGAGCGCTCGTTGTCGTTGACGACGATGACGAGCGGGCGGTCCTTGGCGGCGGCGATGTTGTTGAGGGCCTCCCAGGCCATGCCGCCGGTGAGCGCGCCGTCGCCGATGACGGCGGCGACGTGGTGGTCGGTACGGCCCAGCACCTCGTTGGCCTTGGCGAGTCCGTCGGCCCAGCCCAGCACGGTGGAGGCGTGGGAGTTCTCGATGACGTCGTGCTCGGACTCGGCGCGCGAGGGGTAGCCGGACAGGCCGCCCTTGGTGCGCAGTCCGGCGAAGTCCTGGCGGCCCGTGAGCAGCTTGTGGACGTACGCCTGGTGACCGGTGTCGAAGAGGACCTTGTCCTTGGGCGATTCGAAGACCCGGTGCAGGGCGATCGTCAGCTCGACCACACCGAGGTTGGGGCCGAGGTGCCCGCCGGTCTTGGAGACGGCGTCGACGAGGAAGGACCTGATCTCGGCGGCGAGCTCGGTGAGCTCCTCCTGGCTGAGCCGGTCCAGATCGCGCGGTCCCTTGATGCGGGTCAGCAGCACCCGTGCCTCCTTGCAGTTGCTGGCTGGTCTGTCGAGTCTAATGTTCCGTCGGCGGAGCCGGTCATCGGGCTGCCGCAGGCGGGTCACAGCTTTGTCATTCCTGCACGGATCGCCCGGGCGCCACACATCACATCCGGGTGCTTATCCGCACAATTGCCCGCACGGACGCACGTGGGGACGTACGCACGGGTGCCCGGCGCCACACGGGGTGGCGCCGGGCACTGTGACCGGTCTTACCGCGCCGGGCGCGTCCTCAGGCGCGTCCGGCCGTCTTCTGGGTCTTGCGGGTGACCGAGTCGATCACCACGGTGGCCAGCAGCACCGCTCCGGTGATCATGTACTGGACGGGCGTGGCGATTCCCTCGAGGGCCAGACCGTACTGGATCGAGGTGATGACCAGGACACCGAGGAGGGCGTTCCAGGTGCGGCCGCGGCCGCCGAAGAGGCTGGTGCCGCCGATGACGGCCGCCGCGATCACGTTCATCAGCAGGTCGCCGGCGCCGGCGCTCTGGTTCGCCGCCGCGATCTTGGAGGCCCAGAAGAGCCCGCCGACGGCGGCGAAGGTGCCCGCGATGGAGAAGACCGCGATGCGGATGCCGGTGACGTTGATGCCCGCGCGGCGGGAGGCCTCGACGCTGCCGCCGAGGGCGAAGACGTTCCTGCCGAAGGTGGTGCGGCGCAGCACGAAGTCCGTGCCGACCAGCACCAGCACGAAGAGCACCACCGCGAGCGGGAGGCCCTTGTACTGGTTGAACACCGCGGCGGGGCCGAAGGTGAACACGGCCAGCAGGCCGGTGCGCAGCAGCAGCTCGCTCATCGGGCGGGACGGGACGCCCGCGGCGGCCCGGCGCCTGTTGTCGGTGAAGGCGGCCAGGAAGTACCCGGCCGTGGCGACCGCGGCGAGGCCGTAGGCGGCGGCCACGTCCGTGAAGTAGTACGTGGTCAGCTTGCCCACGACACCGTCGGAGTCGATGTTGATCGTGCCGCTGCTGCCCAGGATCTGGAGCATCGCGCCGGACCAGAACAGCAGGCCCGACAGGGTGACGGCGAAGGCCGGCGCGCCGATCCTGGCGAAGAAGAAGCCGTGGATTGCGCCGATCAGGGCACCGCCGCCGATCGCCGCCAGGACCGCCACCCACTCGTTGACCCCGTTGGTGACCGCGAGGACGGCGAAGAGGGCGCCCGAGACGCCGCTGACCGAGCCGACGGAGAGGTCGATCTCGCCGAGCAGCAGCACGAAGATGATGCCGACGGCCATCATGCCGGTGGCGACCATCGTGATCGCGATGTTGGTGAGGTTCTCCGGGGAGAGGAAGTTCGCGTTCAGCCCCTGGAAGATGCCCCAGATCACGATCAGGCCGATGACGACGGGCAGGGACCCGAGGTCGCCGGCCTTCATCTTGCGGCCGAACTCGCTCAGGTAGCCCGAGAGGCCCTGCTCGCGGACGAGCAGGCGCGGGTCCACCGCGGGGATGGCGTCGGCCGGGGCCGCGGGGTTGGCGAGCTTCGCCACGTCCTCCGCGTGGTGGTGTTGGGTGCTCACTTGCGGGCCTCCCCGGTGCGGGCCGCCCGGCGGGTCACGGCGTTGTCCGTGGCCCCCGTGATGGCCGAAATGATCTCTTCCTGCGAGGTTTCGGCGACCTTGAAGACACCGTTGTTGCGGCCCAGCCGCAGGACCGCCACGCGGTCGGCGACGGCCTTCACATCGGCCATGTTGTGGCTGATGAGGATGACGGCGTGGCCGCGCTCGCGGAGCCGCTCCACCAGGTCGAGCACCTGTGCGGTCTGCTCGACGCCGAGGGCGGCGGTGGGCTCGTCGAGGATGACCAGCTTCGGCTCGCCCAGCATGGAGCGGGCGATGGCCACGGTCTGGCGCTGGCCGCCGGAGAGCGAGGCGATGGGGATGCGGACGCTGGGAATCCGGATGGACAGGGTGGTCAGGAGCTCGCGGGCGCGGCGCTCCATCTCCACCTCGTCCAGGACGCCGCGGCGCTTGAGCTCGCGTCCGAGGAAGAGGTTGCCGACGACGTCGATGTTGTCGCACAGCGCGAGGTCCTGGTAGACCGTCGCGATGCCCAGGTTCTGGGCGTCGTGGGGCTTGGTGATCGCCACCGGCTTGCCTTCCCACTCGATGACGCCGTCATCGATGGGGTGGACGCCTGCGATCGTCTTGACGAGCGTGGACTTGCCGGCGCCGTTGTCGCCGACCAGGGCGACCACCTCGCCGGAATGGATCTCGAGCTCTACGTCGGTCAGCGCCTGGACGGCGCCGAACCGCTTCGAGACCCCTCGCAACGCCAGCACGGGCGCAGCGGACACATGAACCATCTCCTTCGCCGCCGACGGGCGGGGATGTCGTGCAGTAAGTGCAGGAGCGGGGTGGAGGAATCGTTTCTGCCCGGCGGCGAAGGAGATGGTTCATGTGTCCGCTGC
>NZ_RPSE01000148.1:0-13254 GCF_003949955.1 Streptomyces sp. WAC05292 | reverse complement strand
GTCGGGGACTGGGAGGGGGGGACAAGATCCTGCGGACGGGCTCATTCCGGTGACGGTTCTACCCCGGGAGCCCATCGGCGGTGGCCTGCCGTTGCCACTGGCGCCGGTGGGCGGCGCCCGGCGGCCGCCGGTACGGCCGCCCGGTCCTACGGCGTCGATCCGCCGGCCGCCGGCGACTGCTGCGAGCCTCCGGTGAAGAGCAGCCGGTTGGGGGTGTCCTTCCCCGGGCTGCGCACCTTGCCGGGGCTCGCGGCGGCGATCAGCGCGCTCTGGACCTGGGCCGGTGTGGCGCCGGGGTTCTTCGCGAGGAACAGGGCTGCCGCTCCGGCCACATGCGGAGCGGCCATCGACGTGCCGCTGAGGGTGCGGGAGGCGGTGTCGCTCTGGTACCCGGCCGAGGGGATCGAGGTTCCCGGGGCGAACAGGTCGGTGCAGGGGCCGAAGTTGGAGTCCGAGCGGCGGACGTCCCCGGAGGTGGAGTTGTTGACGACGATGGCCGCGCCGATCCGGCCCGGCGAGTTGGCGCAGGCGTCGGTGTTGCCGTTGCCCGAGGAGACCACCCACGTGACGCCGGACGCGATGGAGCGCTTGATCGCCTCGTCCTCGGCGGAGTTGGCGCCGCCGTTGATGCTCATGTTGACCACGGCGGGCTTGACCGCGTGGGCGGTGATCCAGTCCGCGGCTGCGATGATCGCCGAGGTGGCGGCCTTGTCCCGGCAGTCGGTGACCCGTACGGCCACGAGCTTCACGCCCTTGGCCACGCCGAAGTCCCTGCCGCCGACCGTTCCCGCGACGTGGGTGCCGTGACCGGTGCAGTCGGCCCCGTTGCGGCCGTCGCCGACCTTGTCCGCACCGACCGAGGCCCGCCCCTGGAATTGGGAGTGGGTGGTGCGAAGACCGCTGTCCACCAGGTACACGGTGACGTTCTCGGCGGTCTCGGCGAACGTGTACCTCCCGTCCAGCGGGAGGTCGCGCTGGTCGATCCGGTCCAGGCCCCACGGCGGGTCGGTCTGGGTCGACGCGTCGTGCAGTCCGTCCTGCTGTACGTACGACACCGCCGGGTCGGCGGCGACCCGCGCCGCCTGGGCCGCGGTCATCTCGGCGGCGTAGCCCCGCAGGGCCGCGCTGAAGACGGTGCGGACGGTGCCGCCGTGCCTGCGTGCGCTGCGCGCCGCGGTGTCGGCGACCGCCGAGTGCTCCGCGGCACGCGCCGGGCCGCCCGCCGCGGAGGCCGGATCCTCTGTGAACACCACCAGATAGCGGCCGGGTATGGGCTCGGCTGCGCTGCGCACGCGGCCGCCGGCGGGACCCGCCTCGGCGGGATCCGCGGCCAGCGTCACGGCGGCGGCCGTCGCGAGGGCCACGGCAAGGCCGATCGATCTGGAGGACGGACGGGAGAGTTGGAAGGACGACAAGGGGACTCCTGGGGGAGAACTGGAAGCCGTGCCACCGGTTGTTCCGGGGGCGGAACCGGTCTACCCCCGGGCGCCCCGGGACGGTGGCCGCCGATGGCCGGTGGCGCGAAAGGGCGCGACGGCCCGCCCGGGCGCCCGCGCGAGCGGCGCACCGCTTGCCCGGCGCGCCGTGATCCGGCCTTCCTGCAATCCCGTACGAACGCACCCGCGGAACAGCAGTTGGTACGCACACCCCAAGAGGCGACCGCAATCCCCAATGGAACACGGGGAGTCCGCGTGATGGGCAGCGGATTTCTTTGCTTCACCTCACCGAACATGTAACGATGGCCCGGCAGTTCACCGGAACGGCCATACGACGGCCTCATCGGCGCGGCCCGCGCCGCCTGTCAGCGGAACGCGGTCGCGCCATTCCCGCAAGGAGGTGGTCCGATGCCCGAGGAAGATATACGCGCGCATTTGTGCCGTCTCGGTCTTACCCGCATACAGGCGGACATTTACACAACGCTGCTCGGCGCTGGGCCCTGCACGACGGAGCGCCTGGCGACCATGATGGGCCGCCACTGCCGCGGCGCCGGGAATGGCCTGCTCGAAGTCCAGGCACTGGACCGGCAACTCGGCCACCTGCGGAAACTCGGCCTGATCACCGTCAGCGGCGTCGGCATCGAGGGCATCGAGCACGTCCCCGTCGAACCGTCGATCGCACTGGAGTGCATGGTCCACACGCAGACCGCCGAGGTCCACAGGGCCCACCAGGCGGCCATGCAGGCCTATCGCGGATACCGGCGATCCGTCGCCCCGCAGGGCGAGGAAGACTTGGTGGAAGTCATCAGGGGGCCGCACGTCGCGGAACGCATCTGGAACCTGGAAGAGTCCGTCGAATTCGAAGTCCTGCGCTTTGACTGCCCGCCCTATCACACGCACGGAACCGCCAACCCGATCGAGATCGAAAAACTCGCAAACGGCGTGGCCTATCGAGTGGTCTACTCCAAATCGGCGGTTCAGAACGCCGACTACTACAGCGTCAACATCCAGCCCTGCATAGCCGCCGGAGAACAGGCCAGGGTCCTGCCCGCGGTTCCCGTGAAACTCACCATCTACGACCAGCGCCTGGCCATCGTGTCGATGTCCTTCGTCGAGTCCGAGGTGAAGGACTACCTGCTGATGGTCCATCCCTCCAGCCTGCTGTCGGCGCTCGCCGGCCTCTTCGAGACCTCGTGGCGGACGGCACTGCCGATGCACCTGAACGACCGTGCTCCCTGCGGCCTGCAGCCGGTCCACCGGCGCATCCTGGAGCTGCTCGCCACCGGGATCACGGACGAGACGATCGCC
This sequence comes from Streptomyces sp. WAC05292, assembly GCF_003949955.1. NCBI lineage: Bacteria > Bacillati > Actinomycetota > Actinomycetes > Kitasatosporales > Streptomycetaceae > Streptomyces > Streptomyces sp. WAC05292. The sequence continues at coordinate 10,510 of NZ_RPSE01000148.1, read as the reverse complement.
GAACTCCTCGGCGTGAGCCGCCGCACGCTGTCACGCCACATCGAGGCCATCAACACCCGCGCCGGCTCGATGACGCGCTTCCAGATGGCGCTCTACGCGGCCCGCAGCGGCTGGATCTGACACGGCATCACCATCCGGACACCGGCGGCGCCTCCGTGCGGTGCCCGGCCTGCCCCCGAGCGTCACAGGGCGCGGCGCATGCAGACCCGGGGCCACCGGTCCAGGCCGTGAGCGGCCTCCCGGGCGCGGATCGCGCGCAGACCCGGTGAGAGCTCGCCGTCGTCCACCGGCCGGAACCCGCACCGAATGTAGTAGGGGGCGTTCCACGGAACGTGTGTGAACGTCGTCAGGGTCAGGGCGGCCGCCTGCCGGCCCGCCGCGTGCTCGGCCGCGTGCTCCAGCAGCAACCGGCCGATGCCGCGGCGGGCGCTGCGCGGATGGACCGACACCTGCTCGACGTGCAGGCCGTCGTCGACCCGGTCGGCGACCAGATAGGCGGCCGGGACGTCGTCACCGCCGACGGCGACCCAGGCCGGCCCAGCCGTCCGGTACCGGTCGAGTTCGCTCAGCGGCAGCGGCTCGTCATCGGCGATCTCCGGCATGCCGATGTCCCTGAAGCACTCACCGGCGGCCCTCTCGATGTCCTGGAGAACAGTCAGCTCGTTCGGCCGCACCACACGTATCCTCATGAAGGCATTGTCCGAAACCATCCGGACGACGCCACGCAATTGACGCGGCCACCGACTCCTGGGGCTCCTCGGAACCGGCGGCACGGGGAGGGTCTGCCCAGCCCGCCGCCCGCCGCCCGCCGGCTCCAGCCCGCGGTGGTGGCGGACGCCGTCGAGGCCGCACGAGCCGCCGAGGCGTCGGGGGCCGGACCGCCTCTGCCGGGGCGCCGCCGCACTCGCCCGCACCAGGCGGGGCCGGTCAGGGGAGGATCTCGACGTACCCGTCGGTGCCGTGCACGCGGATCCGCTGGCCGTCCCGGATGAGGCGGGTGGCCCGCTCCACGCCGACGACGGCCGGCAGGCCGTACTCCCGGGCGATCACCGCCCCATGGGTCATCAGGCCTCCCACCTCGGTCACCAGGCCCGCGATCCGGACGAACAGCGGCGACCAACTGGGGTCGGTGAAGGCCGTGACCAGGATGTCGCCCGGTTCGAGCTCGGCATCCGCCACGTCCAGGACGACCCGCGCCCGCCCCTCGACGGTCCCGGCCGAGACCGCCACGCCGGCCAGGGCGCCGGCCGGCACGTCCTCCCGGCGGTAGGAGCCGGTGAGGGCCTCGCCGTCCGAGGTGAGCACCCGGGGCGGGGTGAGCGCGTGATGCGCCCGGAACGCCTCCCTGCGCTGCCGCACGAGACGCGGGTCGACCGGCCGGCCGGAGCGCACCACGTCGTGGAACTCCTGGAAGGTGAGGTGGAAGACGTCCTCCCGATCGGCGAGCACGCCCGCCCGCACAAGGCGTTCGGCCTCCTGCAGCAGGGCCTGCTTGTAGACGAAGTAGCGGCTGACGATGGCGTACTTGGGGTATTCCCGGTACCCGATGAAGGTGCGGACCCGGTCGATCATCCGCTGGGTCTCCTCGGCCTTGCGGTCCCCGTCCGGCAGGGCGCGCAGGCGGGTCAGCACGTCCTGTGCCTTCCGGTGCGCCTTCTGCCGCCCCAGCTCGAAGCGGCGCTCGGCGGCACCCGGCTCGAAGGTGCGCACGTGGTCGAGGATCACGGGGAGCAGCGTGCCGGGCCGTTCGCGCCAGCGCGGCCTGGTGATGTCGATCTCGCCGACGCAGCGCATGCCGTACCGGTCGAGGTAGCTCTCGATGGCATCGCGGGCCTCGGGCCCTCCCGGGAGCTTGGCCAGCCCGTCCAGGAAGCCTTCGTCCTGCACCTCGTGCAGGAAGGCCACCACCTCCGGCAGCGGGCGGATGACGTCCGCGACGTCGAGGAGGGCCAGTCCCATCTCCGAGGTGATGTTGTCCGGTGCGGACAGCGTCAGCGTGTCGGCGGCGTTCTTCTCTCCGAGCCATTCCTCCAGCCTGTCGTTCAGCCACCACGTGGCCTCCATGCCCGCCGTGACCACCTGCATGCTCAGGGGATCGGCCAGGAGGCGCTTGTGCTCCTCGAAGGCTTCCAGCAGGAAGTCGAACAGCGCCGGTCCGCTCTTCGTCCGGATGTCGCGTTCCAGGGCGGCGAGGGAGGCCCGGCTGCGTTCGATCAGTCCGGTGACGAGGGCCGGATCGGTCTCGACGGGATCGGGCGCACCGCCACCGCCGGGCGGCGGGCCGCCGGCACCGGGGGCCGACGGGGGGAGCGGGGGAGCGAAGCCGCCGCGGTCGAGGACCGTCTCCAGAGCGTCCCGGACCAGCGGGTCCCCCTTGCCGAGGGCGTCCAGCAGGACGGCACGGCTCGCGGGCGAGGCCAGACGCTGGGTGACGTCCACGAAGAGCCGCCCGCCGGCCTCGTGCATCGGCACCATGGCCGTCAGCTGCCACATGGAGTACCCCAGCGGCTTCATGGGATCCGTCATCATCTGGGCGTGGCCGACGGAGACGTAGATGCGATCGTCCCGGTCGCCTCTCTGCGGTACGGGGAACAGCGTCGTGATCGGCCGGCTCTGTACGATCCGGAAGCCGTCGTCCACCAGGCACCACTCGATGTCCTGCGGGCGGCCGAAGTGCGCTTCGATCCGCCGGCCCAGCTCGACCAGCTGCAGCGCCTGCGCGTCCGTCAGCGCGGGCTGCTCCTGCTGCCGCGGGGGGACCGCGACCTCATGCGTGCCGCCGGCCGGCGAGGCGGTCAGGGCGCGGTGCTTGGCGGCGGTCTTCCGCGCGACGACCTTGCCGTCGCGCACGGTGAGGACGTCCGGGTTCACCAGGCCCGAGACCAGTGCCTCGCCGAGGCCGAATCCGGCGTCGATGGTGGCGGCCTTCCGGTTGCCCGTGACGGGGTCGGCCGTGAACAGGACGCCGGACGCGTGCGGGAAGGCCATCTGCTGCACGACCACGGCCATGTCGACCGTACGGTGGTCGATGCCGCCCCGACGGCGGTAGGCCACCGCGCGCTCGGTGAACAGCGAGGCCCAGCACCGGCTGATGTGCCGGAGGACCGCCGCCGGCCCGACGACGTTCAGGTACGAGTCGTGCTGGCCGGCGAAGGAGGCCGTCGGCAGGTCCTCGGCCGTGGCGCTGGACCGCACGGCGTAGGCGGCGTGTTCGCCGGAGCGGGCGAGTGCGCGGGTGACCGCCGCCGCGATGTCGTCCGGGACCGCGGTCTTCTCGATGGTTCGGCGGATCCGCGCGCTGAGCGCGCCGATCGCTCCGCGGTCGTCGGGGTCCACCTGCGACAAGCGGTCGAGCATGTCGCCGACCCGGGGCGACTGCGCGACGATCCGCCGGAAGGCCGCGGTCGTCACGCAGAAGCCCGCCGGCACGCGGACCCCTTCGATGCGCGACAGCGTGCCCAGGTGTGCGGCCTTGCCGCCGACGGCCGCGGTCTGGCTCTGGTCCACCTGGTGGAGGTCCCACACGTACTGCTCGTTCACTGCGCTGCCTCCTGGGCGGTCGTGGCTCGGGCAGCGATTCTGCGCCCTGCCCGGGGCCTTGCGGCAAGCCCCGGGGTGCGCTATAAGTTGAGAGTGGCAAGGAGAGCACTCTCCTTGCCTTCGTTGTTTTCTTGTCGTTTTCGGTCCGCTGCGGGGGCCCACGACACCGCTCATGCCCTCTCGCCGGGCCCGCCGTGGCCCGGCGCCCCGATGCCGTCAGGCGGCGGGAGTGTCGGGGCGGGCGGTGGGCCGGTCGCCCCAGCCGGCGTCGGCGATCAGGTCGTACCAGTCGGGCAGCGCCCCCGGCGGCAGGTGGCGGCGCAGGAGCTGGCCGGGGAAGCTGAGCGGGCCGGCCTTCGCGGGGTTCGCCAGCGCCTGGCGGGTGATCAGGTTCGTCATCACGTAAGCGAGATCAGAGCGCGGGAATGCGGCGTGCACGCGGTCGGCGAACCCCTCGGGGAGGCTCTCCTTGCCCCGGCCGAGGACGTCCACCGTGATGCCCGCATGCGCCAGCGCGACTTCCGGCCCCTTGCGGGAGGCGATGCCCTCCGATGTGTGCAGTGCGATGGCGTCCCACACCACCGTCACGGCATCCTCATCGGTGCCGTGCTCGCGAAGGAAGCGTGCTGCCAGGTCCGCACCGTCGACTTCGAACCGCTGGTTGCCGTTGCCGGGTTCGGACAGCCCCAGGTCGTGCAGGACACAGCTCAGGAACACCAGTTCGTCATCGAAGTCGGCTCCCGCCTTCATGCCGCCGTGGTCCGCGAGCGCCCGGGCGAAGAGATAGCTGCGAACGCTGTGGCGGAAGACGGCCTCGGGCTCCACCTCCTCGGCGTAGCGCAGTGCAAGGGCGGCCAGCTCCGTGCGGGGCAGGTCGAATGCGCCGTAGACGGCGGGCAGGGCGAAAGCCATCGCAGTGACTCCTTTGTGTGTGCAGCGGCGAACCCTCTTGATCGTGCGGCCCTCCGCGCCTCCCGGCCAGCGGCCGCAATGCCGTCGTGCGCTAAATTCTGGCCATGGGCATCAGGGTGGCGGTACTCGCACTGGACGGCGTCGTCCCCTTCGAACTGTCCACCCCCGGACAGGTCTTCGGCACGGCCAACCAGGCCGCCGGCGCCCCGCACTACGAACTCCGGGTCTGCGCTCCGGGCCGCAGCGCAGCGACCTCCCCCGAGCACGGCGCCTTCCGGATCACCACCCCGTACGGACTCGAGGGGCTCGCCGAGGCCGACACCGTCGTCATCCCCGCCCACGCCGGCTTCCTGGCTCCCCCGCCCCCGGCCGTCATCGAGGCGCTGCGGCAGGCGGCGGCGCGGGGGGCGCGACTGGCAGCCGTGTGCGTCGGCGCCTTCACGCTGGCCGCCACCGGCCTGCTCGACGGGTACCGCGCCACGACGCACTGGCAGTACGCCGATGAACTCGCCCGCCGCCATCCGCGCATCTCCGTCGATCCCGCCGTGCTGTTCGTCGATCACGGCCGCCTGCTCACATCGGCCGGGGTGGCCGCCGGACTCGACCTGTGCCTGCACCTGGTGCGCCACGACCTCGGCGCGGCGCCGGCGGCCGCCACCGCCCGGCGCATCGTCATGCCGCTCCAGCGCGACGGCGGCCAGGCCCAGTACATCGAACGCCCCGCGGCCCCGACCGATCCCGGCGCCCTGCAGCCCGTCATGCAGTGGATGGAAGGCCGCCTCGACCGCCCCCTCACCCTGGCCGAGATCGCCGATCACGCCAAGATCAGTGTCCGAACGCTCAACCGCCGGTTCCGGGCACAGACCGGAGCGACCCCGCTGCAGTGGCTCCTCAGCGCCCGTGTCGACCGCGCCAGGCTGCTGCTGGAGACCACCGACCTGCCCATCACGCTGCTCGCCGACCGCACCGGCTTCGGCTCACCGGCGACCCTGCGCCACCACTTCACCCGCCACACCGGAACCTCCCCCCACGCCTACCGTGCCGCCTTCCGCCAAAGGACCCCCGGCGAGACGGGGCAGCGTCTGCGTACACCTTCGGACTCGGCCGCAGACCACGTCGGTCTTCACCCGGTGGCCACGGGCGGAACCGGGACCGAGGGGTGACCGAGACGTAGCGGGGAAGGCCGAGGGCCACTCCTCGAAGACCAGTCGCGTTCTCAGTCGCATCCCATGCAGAGCAGGTGAAAAAGAGACAACCCTACGCTCACCCCGGACGCGCGTAGACCCGCCGGACCGCCCGACCTGCGGGGATGGCCTGCTGTGTTGTCAAGTCAACGCGAATGGCTGAATGTTGAACTATTGGCCGACAAGCACACTTACGGTTGCGGAGGTTGACGTTCCACCGAGAGGAAACCCCTCATGACCGCCTCCGAAGCGCCGAGAACGGCCTGCATCCTCACGGGCTACCGCCCCGAAGACGGCTTCCTGGCCGCCGAGCTGAATCCGCCTCCCCCCGAGTGCGTGTGGCATGACAAGGGGGCCGAGCAGCCGGACCAGCGGTACGGCCCAGGGGTGGGATACCAGCAGTGGCTCGCCGTCGACGCGCGTACCGGCGCTGTCTGGTTCGGGGACGTCGACTGGCGGGCTCCCCGCGAGGACGCGGAGGGCCGGCTTCCCGGGGTCCCGCGCAAGGCGCTGGGCGACGGCCTGCTGCCGGCCCCCGGGGTCCTTGTGCAACTGCTGAGCCACATGACGCACGACGAGCAGCGAGGCTGCTCCTGGCGCTTCTTCACGGCCGAGGAGCTGCATGCGCTCGCGCTCCGCGTCCTGCCGGCCGTGCAGCGGCTCGTCGACTCGATCCACCGCTCCGGGCCGGCCGGGGAGCTCGAGTGGTCGGCCGAAGCGGCCACCGCCTGGGAGGACATCGAGCGGGTCGCCACCCACGCCTTCCCGGCCTCCCGGGAGGTCGTCTGGCCCAGGCTCCTGATGACCCCTGCCCCCGCCTGGCGGGTCGAGGTCGGCGCCTTCCTCGAAAGCAACCCCGACCTGTGCGACCCCGCCTGGGAGTCGGCCACCGACGCGGAGCTCGACGCCTACGCGGACTTCCGGCCCGAGTCGGGCTACGGCGGTGTCCCGGGACGCGTCTGCCTCACTGCCGGCCGGCAGATCGAGGACGGCTTCACCTTCTACGGCCACCGGGCCGCCCTGTACGCCCACCGCGCCCGGGCCTGGGACGGCCGTACACCGATGGACGCCTGCACCTGGCTGGAGCGGACCGAGGCGGGCCGCAGGACCTGGGAGGCGGCCAAACCCCTCGGAGCCACTCTCGCCGACGTGCCGGACTGTGTCCTGTCGATGCTGGCCGACAGCTTCCAGAGCGCCGCGCAGGAAGAGGGGCTGGCCCTGATGGGACTGCCCGCCTACCTGCGCAGGCTGCGCGCCGAGGAGAGGGAGGCCGTCGACCGCCAGCTCGTCCGCGAAGGCGAGGAGGTCGAACGCCTGGAGAACATGCTCAGGGACTTCCGGGCCGCCCGGAACCGCACCGTGACCCGGATCCTGACCTGGGCCGACGGCCGCACCGACGAGGAGATCGCGCACCTGGCCTCCACGTCCCCCGAGTGCGTCGGCGACTGGCGGGCCCGCTTGGGCGAGGACCAGACCGCCCAGCCTGCAGAGCCCTGATCCGCCGGGGTGCCCGGCGACTCTTGACAGCCCTGCTCGACAGCCCGCAAGATCAGCCCGTGAACCTGTCAGACAGCCAGACAGGTGGTGGGACGCCGCGGCGCGTGAGCGCGATGGAAGCGGTCTTCGGCCACCTGCGCAACGCCATCGAGCGCGGCGAGTACGCAGTGGGGGACAAGCTCCCCTCGGAAGCGGAACTGTGCCGCACCCTCGAAGTCAGCCGGCCCGTCCTGCGTGAAGCGCTCCGCGCCCTGCAGGCCATGGGCCTGACCGTGTCGAAGACCGGCAAGGGGACCTTCGTCGTGGCGAACACGGTCGAGGACCCCACCTTCGGCGACTACGCCGCCAGCGACCTGCTCGAGGTGCGCCGGCACGTCGAGATCCCCGTCGCCGGGTACGCGGCGCTGCGCCGCACTCCCGAAGACCTGGACCACCTGGCCCACCTGCTCGACCGGATGGAGCAGGAGACCGACACCACGGCATGGGTGGCCCTCGACACCGTCTTCCACCTGGCGGTCGCCGAGGCGTCCCGCAACCCGGTCTTCCGACGGGTCATCGAGGAGATCCGCGACGCACTGGCACGCCAGTCGACGTTCCTCAACGAGCTGGGCGGCCGCCGCGAGCAGTCCAACCGCGAACACCGGGCGATCTACGAGGCACTGATCGACGGCTGCGAACCGGACGCCGTCGAGGCCATGTCCCACCACCTCCACAGGGTCGAGACGACCCTCACCGACATCGTGCACCCCAAGCGCACGGACAGCCCCACCAGACCCACGGAAGGCGGACCCGAGGCGTGAGCGAGCAGTTCCTCAAAGACGAGAAGCGCCCGTCCACCCGTCACGTCGACGCCGGCGACGCCGGATACAGCAAGTCCCTGCAGCCCCGGCACGTCAACATGATCGCCATCGGCGGCGCGATAGGCACCGGGCTCTTCCTCGGGGCGGGGGGCCGGCTCGCCGAGGCCGGACCCTCGCTGTTCATCGCGTACGCCGTCTGCGGCGTCTTCGCGTTCCTCGTCGTGCGCGCGCTCGGCGAGCTCGTCCTGTACCGGCCGTCCTCAGGCGCCTTCGTGTCCTATGCCCGCGAGTTCCTCGGCGAGAAGGGCGCCTACACCGCAGGCTGGATGTACTTCCTCAACTGGGCCACCACCGGCATCGCCGACATCACGGCCGTGGCCGTGTACACCCACTACTGGGGCCTGTTCTCCGACGTCCCGCAGTGGCTGATCGCCCTCGTCGCCCTGGCCGTGGTCCTCTCCGTGAACCTCATCTCCGTGAAGATCTTCGGAGAGCTCGAGTTCTGGTTCGCGATCGTCAAGGTCGGCGCCCTGGCGGCCTTCATGGCGCTCGGCATCTTCCTCCTGGCCACCCGCCACCCCGTCGACGGCGCCGTCCCCGGCCCCTCCCTGATCACCGACAACGGCGGGATCTTTCCCAACGGCCTGCTGCCCATGCTGCTGATCGTCCAGGGCGTCGTCTTCGCGTACGCCTCCGTCGAACTGGTCGGCGTCACGGCCGGCGAGACCGAGAACCCCGAGAAGATCATGCCCAAGGCGATCAACTCGATCATGTGGCGCGTCGGCCTCTTCTACGTCGGCTCGGTCGTCCTGCTGTCCATGCTGATGCCGTGGAACGGCTACAGCGCCGACGAGAGCCCGTTCGTGACCGTGCTCTCCCACATCGGCATACCGGCCGCCGGCGGCGTGATGAACCTGGTCGTCCTCACCGCGGCCATGTCCTCGCTCAACTCCGGCCTCTACTCCACCGGCCGCATCCTCCGCTCGATGGCCGCCAACGGCTCCGCCCCCCGCTTCACCGCCCGGATGAGCCGCACCCAGGTGCCCTACGGCGGCATCCTGCTCACCAGCGGCGTGTGCGTCCTCGGCGTCGGCCTCAACTTCGTGGTACCCGACGACGCGTTCGAGATCGTCCTCAACCTCGCCGCCCTCGGGATCCTCTCCACCTGGGGCATGATCATGATCTGCCACCTGCTCTTCTGGCGGAAGACGCGCAGCGGCGAACTCGCCCGCCCCGACTACCGCCTCCCCGGCTCCCCGTGGACCCAGCTGCTCACCCTGGCCTTCCTCGCCTCCGTCCTGGTCCTCATGTACGCCGACGGCGGAGCGGGACGCACGACCGTGCTGTGCGTGCCGCTGATCGCCGCGACGCTCGTGGCCGGCTGGTACGCGATCCGCGGCCGCCTCGCCCGCGCCGCCGCCGCCAAGGGCAGCAGGTGAACCGGACGGCGCCCCGGGCCTGTCCCCGCAGGCGGCACACCTCCGCCGAATCCGCCGCACACCCCCACCCGGCCCGAGCCGGCACACATCAGAAGGAGCACAGATGCGCAGCGCACCCCTCGCGGACGCGCCCGGCATCCGGGAGCCCCTGCACGCACCCGTCGCCCACCTCACCCGGGGCGGCGTGATCGAAGGCATGCACCACGGCTCCCTCGTCGTCCTCGGCCCCGGCGGCGAGGTCCGCTTCGCCCTCGGCGACATCGAGGCGGCCTGCTACCCCCGCTCGGCCCTCAAACCCGTCCAGGCCGTCGCGATGGTGCGGGCCGGCCTCCCCCTCGACGGCGCCCTGCTCTCCCTCGCCATGGCCAGCCACTCCGGCGAGGAACGCCACCTCGCCGGGGTCCGGCAGATCCTCACCCTGGCCGGCGCCACCGAGGAGGACCTGGGCAACGTCCCCGACCTGCCCTACGACCCGGCCGTCCGGGCCACCTGGACGAGGCAGGGGCGCCCGCCCTCCCGGCTCGCCCAGAACTGCTCCGGCAAGCACGCCGCGATGCTGTACACCTGCACCCTGGCCGGCTGGCCCCGGGACACCTACCTCGACCCCGCCCACCCGCTGCAGAGAGCCATCGGCGAGGCCGTCGAGGAGCTCACCGGCCAGCGCACCGCCCACGTCACCGTCGACGGCTGCGGCGCCCCGCTGTTCTCGATCTCCCTGCACGGCCTCGCCCGCGCCGCCGCCCGCATCGCCACCGCCGCGCCCGGCACGGCGGAGCACCGGGTGGCCGAAGCCCTGCGCGGCCACCCCGAGATGGCCTCCGGCGCCGGGCGGGACGTCGCCGAGCTGATGCGCGCCGTGCCCGGGCTGATCACGAAGGACGGCTTCGAGGGCGTCCAGGTCGCCGCCCTCCCCGACGGCCGCGCCGTGGCCGTGAAGATCGCCGACGGAGCGGACCGCGCGCGCATCCCGGTGACGGCCGCGGCCCTGGCCATGGCGGGGGCCGACCCGCGGCTGCTCGCCCGGTTCACGGAGCAGCCCGTCACCGGCGGCGGCCTGCCCCTCGGCGCCGTCCGACCGGTGCCGGCCCTCGCCGCAGCCACAGCCGCCCCCGCCCCCGCCTGACCCGCACCGCCGGCC
>NZ_RPSE01000147.1:0-13370 GCF_003949955.1 Streptomyces sp. WAC05292 | reverse complement strand
TCGGCACCACCGGCACCAACGCCCCCACCGCCACCAGCAGGAACAGCGCCGGATACCCGACCGCCTGCTCGGCGGTCTCCGCGGGCACCCCGCCCGCCGCCCACGCCCAGCCCGCGGCCGCCGCCACCGCGAGGCCCCTCACCGGAACCGCACCCGCTCGCCGTGGCCCGGCACCCGCACCGCCGACCCCGGCGCCAGCCGCCCCGCCAGCCGGGCGAACTCCTGCCCCGGGGCGTGGAACTCGTGCGGCCGCACCGCGTCCATCCCGATCGGCCAGTACGTCCCGTAGTGCACCGGTACCGCCGCGCCCGGCGCCAGCGCCGCCAGCGCCCGCGCCGCACCCGCCGCGTCCAGGTGCCCCGGCCCGAGGTACGGGCCCCAGCCGCCCACCGGCAGCAGCGCCACGTCGACCGGCCCCACCTCCCCGGCCATCGCCGCGAACAGGCCCGTGTCCCCGGCGAAGTACGTCCGCCCGGCGCCCTCCACCACGAAGCCCAGCGCCCGCACCCGCTGCGGCCCCCACGGCATCCGCCGCCCGTCGTGCCGCGCGCTGACCGCCCGCACCCGCACCCCGCGCCCGACCCCGACGACGTCCCCCGGCACCGCCTCCGTCACGGCGAGCCCGCGCACCCCGGCCAGCCGCGCCAGCCCCGGCACCGCCCGCAGCGCACCCCGCGGCACGACCAGGCGGGTGCCGGGCGCGAGCCGGGCCAGGGACGGCAGGTGCAGGTGGTCGGCGTGCAGGTGCGACACGACCGCCACGTCCGCCACGGCGGCCTCGGGCGGCGGCAGCACCCCGCGCCGCCGCCGCAGGTGCGCCAGCCGCGGCGCGAACAGCGGGTCCGTCAGCACCCGCACCCCGGAATCCTCCACCGTGCAGGCGGCATGCCCCCACCAGGTGATCTCCACCGGCATCCGGCCTCCCCGTCGCAGTCGCAGACCCCGGAACCGAGACTAAGCCCGCCGCCCGCCGTCCGCCACCGTCGTCGCCGCACGCCGCACCGCCTCGTGTTCTCCCCCGGCCGGCGCCGCGGTGCGCGTGCTCACCGTGTGGGCGGTCTCCACCCTGACGATGCTCATCCTGGCCGGGATCCTGCCGGACTTCCGGCTGCAGTCCGGCGACGGCGCCAGCATCACGCAGGCAGGCCTCGCCGCAGCCTGGGGCGCGGGCGCCTTCGGCCTCCTGAGCGCCCTCGTGTGGCCCGTCCTCGTCCGGGCCCTGCTGCTCGTACCGGCCCTCGTCCTCGGCCTGCTCGTCTTCTTCCTCAACGGCTCCCTGCTGCTGATGGCGCTCAGCCTGGTCCCGTCCGGGCAGGGCCGGGCCGCCCCCGAGACCGCCGTCGTCGTCGCGGCCGCCATGTCAGCCGTCGCCTCCGCCACCTCCACCGCCCTCGCGGTCCGCGACGACGAGGCCTACCGCAGGCGCCTGTACCGGCTCGCCGCCCGGCGCGGCCGGCAGCGCCGGGCGGCCGCGCCCGGCCGCGAGCCGCCGCCGGGCCTGGTCCTCCTCCAGCTCGACGGGGTCGGGTACGAGGTGCTGCGCGAGGCCACCGCGAACGGCACCATGCCGACGGCCGCGTCCTGGCTGGAGAGCGGCCACCGCGTCGTGCCCTGGCGCACCGACTGGTCCAGCCAGACCGGCGCCAGCCAGCTCGGCATCCTGCACGGCACCACCTTCGACGTTCCCGCGTTCCGCTGGTACGAGAAGGACACCGGCGAGGTGATGGTCTGCAACCGGCCCACCAGCGCCGCGGAACTCCAGCGCCGGGCCGTCGCCCGCACCGGCGACGGCGGCCTGCTCACCGTCGACGGGGCGAGCCGGGGCAACCTCTTCAGCGGCGGCGCCGACCAACTCGCGCTGGTGCTGTCGGTGTCGGCCCGCCGCGGCCGCGCCAACCGCTCCCGCGCCGGCTACTTCGCGTACTTCTCCGACCCGGCCAACGCCGTCCGCACCGCACTGTCCTTCACCGCCGAAGTCGGGCGGGAGATCGGCCAGTCGGTGCGGGCCAGGCTGCGTGGCGACCGGCCCCGGGTGGCACGGGGCGGCCTGTACCCGCTGATCCGGGCCTTCGCGACCGTCGTCGAGCGGGACGTCGTCACGGCCGCCGTCATCGGCGACATGCTCGCCGGCCGGGCCGCCGTCTACGCCGACCTCGTCGCCTACGACGAGGTGGCCCACCACTCGGGCCCGCGCGGCCGGGACACCGACCGGGTCCTGGCCCGGCTCGACCGCACCCTGGCCCTCATCGCGCGCGTCGCCGAGCACGCCCCGCGCGCCTACCGGATCGTGCTGCTGTCCGACCACGGACAGAGCCCGGGGGAGACCTTCCTCGGCCGGTACGGCCTCACCCTGAAGGACCTGGTCCGGGCCGGCTGCGGACTGCCCGTCTCCCGACGCGCGGGCCGCACCCCGAGCGGAGCCGAGGCCCGCGCCGCCGTCCTCGCGGCCCTGCACCGGCCCGTCGAGGAGGGCGAGGAGGCCCACCCGCGGCCCGGCCGCACCGACCCCGTCGTCCTGGCCTCCGGGAACCTGGCGGTGATCTCCTTCCCGGACGTGCCCGCCCGGGCCACCCGGGAGTGGATCGAGCACGCCCACCCCGCCCTGCTGCCGACCCTCGCCAACCATCCCGGCATCGGCTTCCTGCTGGTCGACGGCCACGTCCTGGGCCCCGGGGGCGCCAGCGCCCCGCTGTCCGACCCCGCCGCGGCGCAGGAGCTGCTCGCCGCGTACGGGCCGGGCGCGGCCGAGGCGGTCGCCCGTACCGATGCGTTCCCCCACGTTCCCGACATCATGGTCAACTCGGCGTACGACCCGGCCACCGGGCAGGTCCACGCCTTCGAGGAGCAGATCGGCTCCCACGGCGGCCTGGGCGGGGAACAGGGGCGCGCCTTCCTCATGTGGCCGGCGGACCTGCCCGCCCCGGAGCCGGGTCTGGTGGGCGCCGAGGCCGTCCACCGCGTCCTGCGGGGCTGGCTGCGCGAGGCTGACGGGCCGCAGGTCCCGGTCGGGCCCACCCGGCGGGCGGAAGCGGAGCCGGCGCTGCCGCCGCAGGATCCGCGGCCGCCGCCCGCGCCCGGCGGAATGTTTCCTTCCGCAGGGGTGCCCGTACAGGACGAAAGTCATTGATTTGGCGGTGCGGGCGACGTGGCGCAGCATGTGTCGACCTGTCCGGCATGTGAAACACCCGAGGCGCGACCCCCGTGAGCACCACCCCTGCCATAGCCCCGCCCGCCCCGACCACGGCCCCCGGATCCCCGGCCGCCGAGGCCCGCGAGACCGACGGGGGGAGCGGGGGCCCGCACGCCCGCCGCTTCGGCCTCCCGATCGCGACCTGCCTGGTCATGGGCAACATCATCGGCGGCGGGATCTTCCTCCTGCCCGCCTCGGTGGCCCCGTTCGGCACCATCAGCCTCGTCGCCTTCGGCATCCTCACCCTCGGCGCGATCGCCCTCGCCCTGGTCTTCGGCCGCCTCGCCGAGCGCCTCCCGCACACCGGCGGCCCCTACGTCTACGCCCGTGCCGCCTTCGGCGACTTCGCGGGCTTCCTCGCCGCCTGGACGTACTGGATCACCTCCTGGGTCTCCAACGCGGCCCTCGCCGTCGCGGCCGTCGGCTACCTGTCCGTCCTCTTCCCGGCCGTCGGAGACCACACCTGGTCGATGTGCCTGGCCGCCCTGGCCGTGCAGTGGCTGCCCGCGCTCGCCAACCTGGCCGGCACCCGCTGGGTGGGCACCGTCCAAGTCGTCGCGACCGTCCTGAAGTTCGCCCCGCTGCTGCTCGTCGCCGTCGGCGGCCTGTTCTTCTTCGACCCCGCCAACCTCGGCCCGTTCCAGGCCACCGGCCAGAGCCCCGTCGGCGCGCTGTCCGCCTCCGCCGCCATCCTGCTCTTCAGCTACCTCGGCGTGGAGTCCGCCGCCGTCAGCGCCGGCGAGGTCCGCGACCCCGCCCGCAACGTCGGCCGCGCCACCGTCCTCGGCACCGTCGGCGCCGCCGTCGTCTACCTCCTGGGCACCCTGTCGGTCTTCGGCCTGGTCGCCCACGACCGGCTCGTCTCCTCGGAGGCCCCCTTCACCGACGCCGTGAACGCCATGTTCGGCGGAACCTGGGGCGGCACCGTCGTCGCCTGCGCCGCCGTCGTCTCCATGCTCGGCGCCCTCAACGGCTGGACCCTGCTCAGCGCCCAGACCCCGTACGCCGCCGCCAAGGACGGCCTCTTCCCCAAGGTCTTCGAGACCAAGCGGCGCGGCGTGCCCGTCACCGGCGTCGTCGTCACCGTCCTGCTGGCCTCCGCCCTCACCGTCTACAACTACACGGCCGGCTCCGCGGGCGTCTTCGAAAGCCTCGTCCTGATCACCACCTTCACCGCGACCGTCCCCTACCTGCTCTCCACCGCCGCGCAGATCCACCTTCTGCTCACCGGCCGGTCCGAGCAGGTCCACCGCGGCCGCCTCGTCCGCGACGCCGTCATCGCCGCGCTGGCCTTCGCCTTCTCCATGTGGCTGGTCGCGGGCGCCGGGTACGCGGCCGTCTACCAGGGCGTCCTCTTCCTCTTCGCCGGCGTGCCCGTGTACGCGGTCATGGCCGCCCGGAAGTCCCGCACAACGGCCTGACCCGCGCGGGAGGGACCGAGCGGCCCTCGACAGGCCGAAGGGCCCGGCAACCCCCCGAGGGGGTCGCCGGGCCCTTCCGCGCGCCTGGCCGCAGGGACTAGTCGAGGTAGTCGCGCAGCACCTGGGAGCGGGACGGGTGGCGCAGCTTCGACATGGTCTTCGACTCGATCTGGCGGATGCGCTCGCGGGTGACCCCGTAGACGCGGCCGATCTCGTCGAGGGTCTTGGGCTGCCCGTCGTTCAGGCCGTACCGCATGGACACGACACCCGCCTCGCGCTCGGACAGCGTGCCCAGGATGGACTGGAGCTGCTCCTGGAGGAAGGTGAACGACACGGCGTCGGCCGGGACGACCGCCTCGGAGTCCTCGATGAGGTCACCGAACTCGCTGTCGCCCTCCTCGCCCAGCGGGGTGTGCAGGGAGATCGGCTCACGGCCGTACTTCTGGACCTCGATGACCTTCTCCGGGGTCATGTCGAGCTCCTTGCCCAGCTCCTCCGGAGTGGGCTCGCGGCCGAGGTCCTGCAGCATCTGCCGCTGCACACGGGCGAGCTTGTTGATGATCTCGACCATGTGCACCGGGATGCGGATGGTGCGCGACTGGTCGGCCATGGCGCGGGTGATCGCCTGCCGGATCCACCACGTCGCGTACGTGGAGAACTTGAAGCCCTTGGTGTAGTCGAACTTCTCCACGGCGCGGATCAGGCCGACGTTGCCCTCCTGGATCAGGTCCAGGAAGAGCATGCCGCGGCCGGTGTAGCGCTTGGCCAGCGAGACCACGAGGCGGAGGTTGGCCTCCAGCAGGTGGTTCTTGGCGCGGCGGCCGTCCTCGACCAGGATCTCCAGCTCGCGCCGGTACGCGGGCTTGAGGTCCTCCTCCTCTTCGAGCTTGTACTCGGAGAACAGGCCGGCCTCGATCCGCTTGGCGAGCTCGACCTCCTGCTCGGCGTTGAGCAGCGGCACCTTGCCGATCAGCTTCAGGTAGTCCTTGACCGGGTCGGCGGTGGCGCCGGCCACCATCACCGTCTGCGCCGGAGCGTCGTCCTCGTCCTCGTCGGACAGCACGAAGCCCTGGCCGGCGGTCGCCGGAGCCTCCTCCTCGACCTCGTCGACGAGGTCCTCGGCCGCCCAGTCCTCGCCCTCGACGGACGGGTTCTCGGCGTCGTCGGCGTCCTTCGCGGTGGTCTTCTTCGCCGCGGTCTTCTTGGCGGCCGTCTTCTTCGCGGCGGCCTTCTTGACCGTCCGCTTCTTCGGCTCGGCGGCGGCCGCGGCCTCCGGAGCCTCGGCAGCGGCGGCCGGCGAAGCGGATATCGCCGCCGCCGGGGCGGCAGCGGCGGACGCCGCCGTCGCGGCGGCGGCAGCGGCAGCGGCGGTCGCGGCCTTGCTCCGCGCACCGATCGGCCGCGGCGCGGCGACGGCCTTCTTCGTCACGGTCCGGGCGGGGGCGGAGGCAGCCTTGCGGGGCTTCTTCGCGGCAGCCTTCGTGGCGGGGGCCGCGCTGACGTGGAGGGCGACACCCTCCTCGTCCAGGACCTGGTTCAGGCTGCGCAGGACCCGCTTCCACTGGTCCACCGGGATGCGGCCGGCCTCGAAGGCCTGGCGCACGTCGTCACCGTTGATGTGACCCTGCTCGCGGCCGCGCTCGACGAGAGCGACCAGGGCCTCCGATTCGGCGATCTCCGGAGGGAACGTACGGGACGGGCTGAGCGACACAAGGAGCCTCTCGTTGCGAACAGACAGGAAGTGGGCGGGACATCATCGCGCGGATCGGGAAACAGACCCGAGGGGGGTCTGTATTCCGGGCCGCGCGAGGACACCTGTCGGTTCATCGCCTGCCCGAGTCGATTCGTTACGCGCTGAATTGAGTGACCTGCGCCACGCTGTGTACAGGCAACCTTTCGGCCGGAAAACCGTCCGCGCCCCGGCCCGCCCGCCGCTCCTCAGCCCGCCTTGCGGGCCTCGACGAGGAAACGGGAGGTGTGCGCGACGAACGGACCCTCCCGCTCGATGCGTTCGTGGAGCTCCAGCAGCCGTTCACGGTAGTGCCCCACCGTGAATCCCGGAACCATCCACACCACCTTCCGCAGGAAATAGATCACCGCGCCGATGTCGTGGAACTCGGTGCGCAGCCGCTCCGAGCGCAGGTCCACCACCTCCAGCCCCGCCTTCGAGGCCGCGGCGACGGCGTCGTCGGGGTGCCGCCTGCGCCGGACCTCCTCCGGCTGCGGACCGAGGAAGAACTCGACCAGCTCGAAGACGCTCGCCGGCCCGACCTGCTGCGAGAAGTACGTTCCGCCCGGGGCCAGCACCCGCGCGATCTCGTCCCACCAGACGGTCACCGGGTGCCGGCTGCAGACCAGCTCGAAGGCCCCGTCGCCGAACGGCAGCGGCGGCTCGTCGGGATCGGCGACGACGACCGCGCCGAGCGGGTGCAGCAGCCGCGTGGCCCGGTCGACGTTCGGCGGCCAGGACTCCGTCGCCGCAGCCAGGGGCGGCAGCGGCCCGGCCCCGGCGAGGACCTCGCCGCCGCCGGTCTGGACGTCCAGCACCGACCGCACCCGGGCCAGGCGCTCGCCCAGCATCCGCTGGTAGCCCCAGGAGGGCCGCTGCTCCGTGGCCCGTCCGTCGAGCCAGGAGAAGTCCCAGCCGTCCACCGAGACGGTCTCCGCCTCCGCCACGAGATGGTCGAAAGTTCGCGTCATGATCCATATCGTCCCAGGCGGGGGGCCGGTGCTCCACCGATATTCCGCCCGCGGCGTTCGACTACAGTGGTCGCGGGCCGTGACTGGCGTTCGGGTGGATCACCACCGGGGAGCGGCCCGGCGCACGACCGTGCGTCCGGCGTACCCCCGCGTACGCCGACTGCCGCGCGCCTGGGCGAACCGCGATCCCGCAGCGACGCCCAGGAGACCCCTATGACGACTGCCCAGACCGCCCGGCTCATGGACGGCACCGCCCTCGCCCGCCGCATCTCCGAGCAGACCGCCCTGCACGCCGCGAAGCTCGCCGAGCGCACCGGAACCGCCCCGTGCCTGGCGACCGTGCTGGTCGGCGAGGACCCCGCCTCCGTCACCTACGTCCGGATGAAGCAGAACCGCTGCGCCAAGGCCGGCATCACCTCCCGGCACGTGGCGCTGCCCGCGCAGACGACGACCGAGGAACTCGTCGCCACCATCACCGCCCTCTCCGAGGACCCGGAGATCAGCGGCATCCTGCTCCAGCACCCGGTGCCGCACCACATCGACGAGCGGGCCGCCTTCGAGGCCATCGCCCCCGGCAAGGACGTCGACGGCGTCACCATGCACTCCTTCGCCGCCATGGGCTTCGGCCTGCCCGGCTTCGTCTCCTGCACGCCCGGCGGCATCATGCGCCTGCTCGCCGCATACGACGTCGACCTCACCGGCAAGCACGCCGTCGTCGTCGGCCGCAGCGCCATCCTCGGCAAGCCCGCCGGCATGCTGCTGCTGGAGCAGAACGCCACCGTCACCTACTGCCACTCCCGCACCAAGGACCTGTCCTCGATCGTCCGGCAGGCCGACGTCCTGGTCGCCGCCGTCGGCAAGGCCGAGTTCATCCGCGGCGAGGACATCAAGCCCGGCGCCGTCGTCCTCGACGCCGGCTACAACGAGGGCAACGTCGGCGACGTCCACTTCGAGTCCGCCGCCGCCCGCGCCTCCCTGATCACCCCGGTCCCCGGCGGCGTCGGCCCGATGACCATCGCCGTCCTGCTGGAGCAGACCGTGCAGGCCGCCGCCGCCCAGGCCGGCCTCTCCCTCGCGGACCTCTGACCGGCCGCGGGCCGCCGGCCGCGCCCGCAACCCCGTACCGCCGGAACGCCCCGGATCCCTCACCCCGGCGCGTTCCGGCTCTCCCGCGCCCGGGGAGCGGGCTCCGGCTCCGCCGGGGCGCTCCGCACCGCGGCCACGATCGGCGAGGAGCTGAACTCCCGGGCCAGCTCCGCCAGCGGCCGCGAGTCCAGCCGGTGCGGGTCGTCGGGCCCCCGGTCGGCCGGCTCCCGGTGCTCCCCGACGCAGCCCGCCAGATCGGCGGCGGCCCGCCTGCGCACGGCCGCCGCGAGCATCGCCGCGTCCGCCACGACCGACGCCTGGGGCTCCCCGATCCCGTCGGCCCGCGCCGCCTCGTACGCCGCCAGCCGCACCCCGGGGTCGAACCAGCACCCCAGCGCCAGAATCCCGTCGTCGATCACCGACTCGCGGTGGATCAGCCGGATCCCGATCGGGGACCACCAGGTCAGCGGCACCGTCATCACGCTCGGCGAGGCGAACCCCCGCAGCTCCTTCCACAGCGGGCGCAGCGTCCGGTAGCGGCTGTAGTCCCGCCAGGCGGGCGAGCCGCCGACCAGCGGCACGATGAAACCGGAGCCCACCATCAGCGCCGCCGCCGCCGCGAACGGCGGGGCCACGTACGTCGACAGCGCATCCCAGTCGCGGCCCGCCCAGCGCGCACCGACCGCCGCCCACTTGGAGACGAGGTAGCACAGGTCGAGGACCCCGCCCAGCACGATCAGCGCCAGCCCCGTCCGCAGCGGCCGCAGCCGGCGCAGCGAGGGGCCCACCCGCCGCAGCCACTTCCAGCACAGCACCGTCATCGCCGAGCTGGCCGCCGTGTGCGCCAGCAGGTAGCAGACGATCATCTCGCGCACCCACGGCGTGTTCGCGTAGTACGTGTCGAGGTCCCGCAGCCGCTCGACGGGCGCCTCCCCCTTGACGAACAGCAGCACGATCAGCAGCGTGACCGCGCCGAACACGGCGACCGTCAGCCGCGTGGCCCGCCGCACCGCCGCCGGCGGACCACCGCTCCAGTGCAGCACCAGCACGACGCACGACCCGGAGAACGCGGTGAGCGCCCCGTACACGAGGGGCGCCGAGAAGTTGGTGATCCCGGTGAGCCGGTTCACCGCCGCGATGGTCGGGGGAGCCGCCAGGAACATCACGAGGCATCCGGCGAACAGCACCGCGCACACCGCGCGCATCAGCGGCTGGTCCCAGCCGCGCCGCAGCGTCGGCGCCTTGATCAGCAGTGCCAGGATCATCACCGACCCCGGCACGTAGAGGATGAGCCCGTCCGTCATCGGGCCCGGCCGGAACGGCCCACCGGATCGACCGGGTCCACGGGGTCGGCGGGACCGGGGGAGCAGGCGGGGTCCGCGGCCGGCTCCGCGGCCGGGACGGCCCCTACCGGGTCCGCGTCCAGCCCGGCCACGGCCCGCTCGGCGGCCGTCAGCGGCGGCGCCTTCAGCGCACCGCGGTCGGACGCGCGCAGCACGTGCCACAGCACCGACGGCCCCAGCCAGTGCGTCGGCGGACTGCTCATCGTGATGACCTGGAGGAACGCCGCCGTCAGCGCCTCCCGCGTGGTCGCCCCCGTCATCAGCCGGCCGACGTACGCGTTGAGCAGCCCGGTCCCCGTCCGCGGCCGCATCCCCGTCGCCCCCGGGTACAGGATGTCCTGCGACGTGGCCAGCTCCCAGGCGGTGGCCACCTGCGGGGCCAGCGCCCGCTGCGCCTCCCGGCCGATGGACGGGTGGGCGAGCCCCTTGGCCCGCAGCAGCGCCCGTACCGCGAGCAGCCCCCGGGCGGCGACCGTCATGCCCTGCCCGTACAGCGGGTTGAAGGTGGCCACGGAGTCCCCGACCGCGAAGAACCCGTCGGGCAGGTCGGCCTTCTCGAAGTAGACGCGGCGGTTCGCGGTGCCCTTCGTGACGGCGACGTCCGTGAGCGGCCGGCGCCTTTCGAGGAGCTCGCCCACGATGGGATCGCGCACGCTCTTGGCGAACGGGACGAACAGATCCGGGTCCCCGGTCGGCTGCCCGCCGCGGGTCCCGGACAGCGTCGCCTGCCACTGCCCGTTCTCGATCGGCACGATCGTCGCGGTCCGGCCGGGTACGGGAACCCTCGGGTCGGACTGCACGTTGACGATGGGGAAGCCCGACTCGTGCGCCCCCGGCGGCGCCTCGAACAGCCGCGTCGCGTACACCAGCCCGGAGTCGACCTCCGCCTGCCGGATCCCGCCCACGCCGAGCTCCCGCAGCCAGACCCGGGAGCGGGAGCCGCGCCCGCTCGCGTCGACCACGAGGTCGGCGGTGACCAGCCGCCCGTTCTCCTCCGGAGTGTCGACGCGGACGCCCGTGACGCGCGCCGCCGTCCCCTCCAGGGCCCGCACCCGGCTCCGCTGGAGGGTCGTCACGCCGCGCAGGCCCGTGACCCGGGCCCGGACGACCGCGTCGAGGAGGTCCCGGCTGCACGAGATGGTGAACTGCTTCTCCCGGCACCGCGGGATCCAGCCCTGCGCCGTCATGGTCACCAGCTCGACGGGCAGGCTGCGGCGCATCGCGCCCGCGGCGATCCACTCCTGCGTGATCCCCGGCAGGATCTTCTCGATGGCCCGCGCGCCGCCCGACCACAGGACGTGCACGTGCCGGGCCTGCGGGAGACCGCGCCGCGGCACCGGGCCGTCCGGCAGCACGTCGGCGTCGATGATCGTGACCGTCGCGTGCTCGGCGAGCACGGCCGCGGCGAGGAGCCCGGCCATGCTGCCGCCGATGACGACGGCGTGGCGGGGCTGGGGGAACGGGGTCATGTGGGCGCTGCTCTCTGTCGGGGCCGGCGGTCAGCGGCGCGTGAGGTGCGTCGGCGTCGGCGTCGGCATGGACGTCGGCGTCGGCATGGACGTCGGCCGGGGCGGCGGTGCGGGCGGCGGCGCGGGGCGCGGCGCCCGCCGCGTGCGACCTGCCGCGCCCTGCCTCACCACCGCGTGCCTCACCGTGCCCTGTCTCACCGCGCCCATCCGAGGGCCGTGCCGATCCGCTCGATCTGCTCGCACTGCGCCTGCCGCGGCGGCTCCAGGAACCCCTTGAGGATCTTCCCGAGGTGCAGCCCGAACGTTTCGGCCCGGATCTCCGCCGGGTCCTGCCGGTCCGCCCGGGCGGCCGCCTGCCGTACGACGCTCCCCAGCCCGGCCTGCGAGTTCAGCAGCTCCGCAAGGCCTCCGTGGCGGCCCGCGATCCGGGCGGCGACCGCCATGCCCGGGCCGTGGCTGTCACAGGTGCCCTCCTCCAGGTGCCACAGCTCGTGGCAGGCGATGACGAGCTGGTGCTCGGGCCGGGTCCGCTCCTCGATGACGAGCAGGTCGCGGTCGGCCATCTCCAGCCACAGCCCGCTGGCCGTGTCCGGCGGGAACCCCGCGAACCGGAAGTTCACCGGCCGGCCGCCGCGCCTGCGCCCGTACGCCGCGCACAGGCTCCCGATGATCGCGGCGGCGTCGGCCGGCGGGGCCAGGCGCACGCCCGCCAGCAGATCCGCGCCGAGCTTCCGCATGGTCCGTGTCGTCCTCATGGAACTCCCCCCTCGGCAGCCTCTTCGCGGCCCCGCAGCGTGCGGGCCGGGCCCTCCCCGCGTGCGCCCGGGATCCCGAGCCGGCCCTCCCGGGCCAGCAGGTCGTCCAGGTGGTCGCGCAGCGACTGCCGGCCCGCGGCGGAGAGCCGGCCGGCCCGCGCGGCGATGCCGCGGACGTCATGCGCCCGCAGGGCCCCCAGCATCGGGTTGGCCGCGTCCCCGCCGGAGGTCAGCAGCCCGTGCTCGATGTCGGCAAGTGCGGCCGCCAGCGCCTCGGTGTCGTCCGCGAGGAGGAAGCCGCTGTCCACCCCGTAGAACCGCTGGATGCCGGCGGCCGCGGCCAGGCTCGGCAGCCCCTCGCCGCGGGCGAGGCGGGTCAGCGACTGCCCCGAGGCGTCGAAGGAGCGGGCGATCGCGTCGAGCGAGTGCGGCTGGCCGTCGGGCCGCAGGCGGGTGCGCCGCAGGTGGGCGAAGCGCTGGTGGACCTGCTCCGGCAGGGGCAGCTGCGGCGGCCTGCCGTCGAGGGTCTGCGCGACGGCGTGCGGCGGCATGCCCGTCAGGTGGGAGAGGAGGTCCAGGTCGTCGGCGCCGCCCGACCCGGACGCGAGGCCCGAAGCCGCCCCCGGGGGAGCGGCGGGCACCGTGGCGCCGGGGCAGGTGGACGTCGCCACGGCCGCGACGGCCCGCTCCACCGCGCTCCGGCTGTCGGCGAGGAGGAAGCCCGCGTACACCCCGAAGAAGCGCTGCACCCCCGCCGCATGCCGCAGGCGGGGCAGCCCGGTCCCGGCGTTCAGCGGGCCCAGGGAGGCGCCGGGCGCGTCGAAGTCCTCGGCGATCGCGGCGAGCGGCCACTCCCGCCCCTGCCTGTCCCGCCGGGTGGCCCGAAGCCACCTGAACCGCCGGTGCACTCGCACGCATAACGGCACGGCCGGCGCCGCGCCCGCCAACACGGCCGGAACCAGGGCTGGTTCGACCCCGCTCAGATGCCCGAGCCGCTCCACGTCGAGCACCTCGCGCGGATCCGCCCCCCGCTGCTCCGCCAGCACCGCGACGCGCTCCCAGGTCGCGGCGAGGTCGGGACGGGCAGCGGCATCCACCGTGTGGTTCTCCCTGTGTCGACAGGACGTTCGAGGGCCGTTCGGCTTGCAAGCAGCGTAGCCCGCAGGCCGCAAGAGGGAGATAAGAACCCAACGTTTCCTGCGCTCCACGTCAAAGAACGTTGGCCCCCGGCCCCGGCCGGGCCCCACTCCGGCCGGCTTCCATGACCCCTGGGGTAATCGACCGCGGCAACCGTCCGGCGGCACAGTGGGGGCATCGGACGGCGCGGCCCGCCGGATGCCGCCGGGGGCCGCCCCGGCGGGGCCCCGGCCTTCGCCCCGCCGCCCGACCCCGTTCCGCCCGTACAC
>NZ_RPSE01000146.1:0-13479 GCF_003949955.1 Streptomyces sp. WAC05292 | reverse complement strand
TCGCCGCGCTCACCGACGAGGACGGCCGGCCGCTGGTGCCCGCCGCGCACCCGCAGCGCTGGTGGGGCCTGTACGAGCCGCCCCCTCGCCGTCCCGGCGCTCGTCGCCGAGCTGCGCGCCACCACCGTCGACCCCGCCGCCTCGCCCGCGCTGCGCGACGCCGCCGCGCGCCGCCTCGCCCGCCTCGCCGCGCTCACCGACGAGGACGGCCGGCCGCTGGTGCCCGCCGCGCACCCGCAGCGCTGGTGGGGCCTGTACGAGCCCACCCGCAGCCGGGTGCCGCTGCGCGACCGCAGCCGGCCCGTCGCCCTCTCCGGCAGCGCCCTGGACCAGCTCGCCAACACGTGCTCCCTGCAGTGGTTCCTCGGCCGCGAGGTCAAGGCCGACACCCCGGCCACCGCCGCCCAGGGCTTCGGCAACGTCGTCCACGTCCTCGCCGACGAGGTCGCCTCCGGCCGCACCCCCGCCGACCTGGCCGTCCTCATGGAGCGCCTCGACTCCGTCTGGGACGCCCTCGCCTTCGACGCCCCCTGGAAGTCCCGCCAGGAGAAGGACAGCGCCCGCGCCGCGCTGGAGCGCTTCCTGCGCTGGCACACCACCGACCGCGGGGGCCGGGAGGCCGTCGCCACGGAGCACGACTTCGACGTCACGCTCGAAGCGGGCGAGTACGCCGTCCGGATCCGGGGCTCCATGGACCGCGTCGAGGCGGACCCGCAGGGGCGGGCGTACGTCGTCGACTTCAAGACCGGCAAGGCGGCGCCGACCGGCGACGAGGTGGCCCGCCACCCGCAGCTCGCCGTCTACCAGCTCGCCGTCCGCGAGGGCGCCGTCGACGAGGTCTTCGACGGGCTGCGCCCCGAACCCGGCGGCGCCGAGCTCGTCCACCTGCGGCAGGGCGCCGCCAAGCGCGACGGCGGCGACACCGCGCCCAAGGTGCAGGCGCAGGAGGCGCTGCCGCCCGGGCCGTCCGGCGAGTGGGTCGGGGAGCTGCTGGCCACGGCCGCCGGGCGGGTCCTGGACGAGCGCTTCGCCCCCGCCCCCGGCCGGCACTGCGACCACTGCTCCTTCCGCAGCTCGTGCAGCGCGCGCCCCGAGGGCCGCCAGACCGTGGAGTGAGCTGCCGCACAGCCCGCCCCGGCCGCGCAGGCCGCGCGAGCCCCCGGCCCGCCGCCGTCCACCGGCCGCACCGTGCCGTCACCCGCGGCGGGACACGGCCCCCGCGCCTCCCGGACCCGCCCCGGCGCCCGTCGCGCAGCCGGTCCGCGGCGCCCCGTACCCGGCCGCCCGCACCCGGCGGTGTGAGCCGGGTCGCGGGCGGTGTCGGCCCGGACGGCTAGCCTTTCCGGGTGTCCGCGCGCCCGTCCCCCCTCACCGACCCCGAGCAGCTCAAGGAGCTCCTCGGCATCCCGTTCACCCCCGAACAGCTGGACTGCATCACCGCGCCGCCCGCCCCGCAGGTCATCGTGGCCGGCGCCGGATCAGGCAAGACGACCGTCATGGCCGCCCGCGTGGTCTGGCTGGTCGGCACGGGCACGGTCGCACCCGGCGAGGTCCTCGGCCTCACCTTCACCAACAAGGCCGCCGGCGAGCTCGCCGAACGCGTCCGGACCGCCCTCGCCCGCGCCGGCGTCACCGACCCCGACCCGGCACCGGACGCCGCGGGCTCCGAAGCCGCCGGCGGCGAGCCCCGCATCTCCACCTACCACGCCTTCGCCGGCCAGCTCCTGAAGGACCACGGCCTGCGCATCGGCCTGGAGCCCAGCGCCCGCCTCCTCGCCGACGCCACCCGCTTCCAGCTCGCCGCCCGCGTCCTGCGCGAGGCGCCCGGCCCCTACCCGGCGCTCACCAAATCGCTGCCCGACCTGGTCAGCGACCTCCTCGCCCTCGACGGCGAGCTCTCCGAGCACCTCGTCGCCCCCGACCGGCTGCGCGCGTACGACACCGCGCTCCTCGACGAACTGGCCGGCACCCGCCTGACCAACGAGGACCTCCGCAAGGTCCCGGAGGCCGTCCGCGGCCGCCTCGAACTGCTGGAGCTGACCGAGCGCTACCGCGCCGCCAAACGCTCCCGCGACCTCCTCGACTTCAGCGACCAGATAGCCCTGTGCGCGGAGCTCGCCACCACCCGGCCCGAGGTCGGGGCGCTGCTGCGCGACGAGTTCCGCGTCGTCCTCCTGGACGAGTACCAGGACACCTCCGTCGCGCAGCGGCTGCTGCTGTCCGGGCTGTTCGGCGGCGGCACCGGGCACGCCGTCACCGCCGTCGGCGACCCCTGCCAGGCCATCTACGGCTGGCGCGGCGCCTCCGTCGCCAACCTCGACGACTTCCCCGAGCACTTCCCGCACGCCGACGGCACCCCCGCCACCCGCTTCTCCCTCAGCGAGAACCGGCGCAGCGGCGGCCGCCTCCTCGACCTCGCCAACGGGCTCGCCGCCCCCCTGCGCGCCATGCACGAAGGCGTCGAGGCGCTGCGGCCCGCACCGGGGGAGGAGCAGGCCGGGTCCGTGCGCTGCGCGCTGCACGCCACGCACGCAGAGGAGCTCGACTGGCTCGGCGACTCCGTCGCCCACCTGGTCCGCACCGGCACCGAGCCCCGGGACATCGCCGTGCTGTGCCGGTCCGCCGGGGACTTCGCGCAGATCCAGGCCGCGCTCGCGGCCCGCGAGGTGCCCGTCGAGGTCGTCGGGCTGTCGGGACTGCTCCACCTGCCCGAGGTCGCCGACCTGATCGCCGTCTGCGAGGTGCTCCAGGACCCGGGCGCCAACGCCTCCCTCGTCCGGCTGCTGATCGGCCCGCGCTGGCGCATCGGCGCCCGCGACCTGGCACTGCTGGGCCGGCGCGCCCGCCTGCTCGTCGGCCGGGCGCGCGGCGAGGCCGACCCGGACGGGCGGCTCGCCGCCGCCGTGGAGGGGGTCGACCCGGCCGAGGTCGTCTCGCTGGCCGACGCCCTCGACACCTTCCTCGACGGCCAGGGCGGCGCAGGCGGCTCCGCCGGGGACGACGGGCTGCCGTTCTCCGCCGACGCCCGCGTCCGCTTCGCCCACCTGGCGCAGGAGCTGCGCGACCTGCGGCGCTCCCTCGCCGACCCGCTGATGGACGTCCTGCACCGGGTGCTGGCCGCGACCGGCCTCGACGTCGAGCTGTCGGCCTCCCCGCACGCCCTGGCCGCGCGCCGCCGCGAGACCCTGTCGTCGTTCCTCGACGTCGCGGCCGGCTTCGCCTCCCTCGACGGCGAGGCCTCCCTGCTGGCCTTCCTCGGGTTCCTGCGGACCGCCGTCCAGTACGAGAAGGGCCTCGACCACGCCCTGCCCGGCGGGGAGAACACGGTGAAGGTCCTCACCGCCCACAAGTCCAAGGGCCTGGAGTGGGACGTCGTCGCCGTACCCGACCTGTGCGCGGGTTCCTTCCCGAAGCAGAAGCCGCCGGAGGCGTGGACCTCGTACGCGAAGGTCCTCCCGTACGCGCTGCGCGGCGACGCGGCCACCCTGCCCGGGGACCCCGAGTGGACCTCGGCGGGCCTGAAGTCGTTCAAGGCGGCGCTGAAGGAGCACAAGGCGGTCGAGGAGCTGCGCCTCGGCTACGTCACCTTCACCCGCCCGCGGTCCCTGCTGCTCGCGTCCGGGCACTGGTGGGGGCCGTCGCAGAAGAAGCCGCGGGGGCCGTCGCCGTTCCTCGAGGCGCTGTACGCGCACTGCGCCGCGGGGCACGGCGAGATCGAGGTCTGGGCCCCCGAACCGGAACCGGGGGAGGAGAACCCGTCCCTGACGGCGGCGAAGGAGGCGGAGCACGCCTGGCCGCTGCCGCTGGACCGGAACTCCCTCGAGATGCGGCGCAGGGCCGCGGCCCTGGTGGAATCCCACCTGTCCGCCGCCGCCCGCACCCCCCGTACGGAACCGGAACCAGAACCGCCCCTGTGGCCCGCCGAAACGGCGGACGAGCGTGCCGACCTGTGGCCCGAGGACTGGGCCGCCGCCCCGGCCGACGACGCGCGGCCGGAGGCGGACACCGGCCTTTCCGCGCCCGCGGCACCGCTGGGCCGCGCGACCGGGTCCGCGCCCGTCGTGCACCCTGCCGCCCCGGCGGACGACCTGTGGCCCGAGGAGTGGGCGGCCGCGCGGCCGGAGGCGGACCCCTACCTGCCCGCGCCCGTGGCGGTGCCCGGCCCCCCGTCCGGGTCGGGGGCCGCTGCCGTGCACCCTGCCGCCCCGGCGGACGACCTGTGGCCCGAGGAGTGGCCCGGACCGGCCGTTCCGGCGACGGCCGCGCCGTCCGGCGGTGCGCCCGCCGAGTCGGCCGACGGCCCGTCGGCCTGCCCCGGCGGGAGGTCGCAGGCCGCCGGGGGCCGGGGGTCCGGCGTGCCCGGGCGGGCCGTGCCCGCTGCCCGCCGCGGCGGCTCCGGCGGGGGGCCCGGGCACGCGGAGGCCGGGCTCAGCCCAGAGGAGGCGCGGGCCGTCGCCTCCTGGGACCGGGACCTCGACGCCCTGGAGGGCGAGCTGCGCCGGTCCCGCGCCGCCGTCCGCGACGTCGAGCTGCCCGCCTCGCTCTCCGCGAGCCAGCTGCTCCGCCTCGCCGCCGACGAACAGGGGTTCGCCCGCGACCTGGCCCGCCCCATGCCCCGGCCGCCGCAGCCCGCCGCCCGCCAGGGCACCCGCTTCCACGCGTGGGTGGAGTCCCGCTTCACCGAGCTCCCGCTGCCCTTCCTCGACGTCCTCGACCCCGCGGCCGACCTCCCCGGCTCCGACCAGGAGGTCGCCGACGAGGCCGACCTCGCCGCCCTCAAGGAGGCCTTCGAGCGGAGCCCGTACGCCGAGCGCGTCCCGCACCGCCTGGAGGTGCCCGTCCAGGTCACGCTCGCCGGGCGGGTCGTCCGCGGCCGGATCGACGCCGTCTACCGCGCCCCCGCCGGCTCCCCGTACGCGTACGAGATCGTCGACTGGAAGACCGGCCGCGGCACCGACGCCGACCCCCTCCAGCTCGCCGTGTACCGCCTCGCCTGGGCGGAGACCACCGGCACCCCGCTGCGCCGGGTGTCCGCCGCGTTCCTGCACGTCCGCAGCGGCCGCGTCATCCGGCCCCGCAACCTGCCCGGCCGGGCCCGCCTTGAGCGGATCCTCCAAGGCGGAACGGGCCCGGGCGGCGGCCGCCGGGCGGGCGGATAGGCTCGTGGACATGAGCGAAACCCCGGCGGACAACGTCGTCCGCGCGTACATCGACACCCACCGCGACGCCTTCCTCGACGACCTCGCCGAGTGGCTGCGCATCCCGTCGGTCTCCGCCCAGCCGGCGCACGCGGACGACGTACGGCGCAGCGCCGAGTGGCTCGCCGCCCACCTCGCGAAGACCGGTTTCCCCGTGGCCGAGGTGTGGGAGACCCCCGGCGCACCCGCCGTGTTCGCCGAATGGCCCAGTGACGACCCCGGGGCGCCCACCGTGCTGGTCTACGGCCACCACGACGTGCAGCCCGCCGAGCTCGCCGACGGCTGGCACACCGAGCCGTTCGAACCCGTCGTCAAGGACGGCCGCATGTACGCCCGGGGCGCCGCCGACGACAAGGGCCAGGTGTTCTTCCACACGCTCGGCGTCCGCGCACACCTCGCCGCCACCGGCGCCGACGCGCCCGCCGTCCACCTGAAGCTGCTGATCGAGGGCGAGGAGGAGTCCGGATCGGCGCACTTCCGGGCCCTCGTCGAGCGCGAGGCCGCCCGGCTCGCCGCCGACGTCGTCATCGTCTCCGACACCGGCATGTGGTCCGAGACCACCCCGACCGTCTGCACGGGCATGCGCGGCGTCGCCGACTGCGAGATCGACCTGCACGGCCCCGACCAGGACATCCACTCCGGGGCCTTCGGCGGGGCGGTGCCCAACCCGGCCACCGTCGCCGCCCGCCTCGTCGCCGCGCTGCACGACGACGACGAGAAGGTCGCCATCCCCGGCTTCTACGACAACGTCGCCGAGCTGACGGACGAGGAGCGGCAGCTGATCGCCGAGCTGCCGTTCGACGAGGACGAGTGGCTGCGCACCGCCAAGTCGCACGCCGCGGCCGGCGAGAAGGGCTACTCGACGCTGGAGCGCGTCTGGGCCCGCCCCACCGCCGAGGTCAACGGCATCGGCGGCGGCTACCAGGGCCCCGGCGGCAAGACCATCGTCCCCGCCTCCGCCCACCTGAAGCTGTCGTTCCGCCTGGTGTCCGGGCAGGACCCGTACGAGATCGAGGCCGCCGTGCGGGACTGGGTCGCGGCCCGCGTCCCCGACGGCATCCGCCACTCCCTCGTCTTCGGCGCCCCGACCCGGCCCTGCCTGACCCCGCTCGACCACCCGGCGCTGCGGTCCGTTGTCCGCGCCATGGAGCGCGCCTTCGGCGAGAAGGTCCGCTTCACCCGCGAGGGCGGCTCCGGGCCCGCCGCCGACCTCCAGGACGTCCTCGGTGCGCCCGTGCTGTTCCTCGGCATCTCCGTGCCGTCGGACGGCTGGCACGCGCCGAACGAAAAGGTCGAGCTCGACCTGCTCCTCAAGGGCGTCGAGACCGCCGCCCACCTGTGGACCGACCTCGCCGCCCACTGGAGGCCCACCGCCTGAAACGGCGCGCCCGCGTGCCTCCCCGCTGCCGGGGCCGCGCACCGCAACCGCACCGCACCGCACCCAAGAGCCGCACGAGTCACGCGTCACCCAGCCTGCCCGACCACGCCCCGGGGGAATTGGAAGCACCTGTGAGCACCCACACCGAGCACCCGATCACGCTCGCCGAGCCCGGCGGCATCGACCGCGCCGCGCACCACCGCCTCGACGAGGCCTGGCTCGCCGCCGCCTGGAGCCACCCGACGACGCGGGTCTTCGTGGTCTCCGGCGGCCAGGTCCTGATCGACGACACCCCCGACGGGGGCACCGGCATCGTCATGACCCCGGCCTTCGAGGCGCCGCTCACCGAGACGCACCGCTACTTCCTGGGCACCGACGACGACGGCGTGCGGTACTTCGCGCTCCAGAAGGACTCCCTGCCCGGCCGCATGGACCAGTCGGCCCGCCCCGCCGGCCTGCGCGAGGCCGGGATGCTGCTGTCGCCGCGCGACGCGAGCCTGATGGTCCACGCCGTCGCCCTGGAGAACTGGCAGCGGATGCACCGCTTCTGCTCCCGCTGCGGCGAGCGCACCGTCGTCGCGGCCGCCGGGCACATCCGCCGCTGCCCCGGCTGCGGCGCCGAGCACTACCCCCGCACCGACCCGGCGGTGATCATGCTGGTCACCGACGGGCAGGACCGGGCGCTGCTGGGCCGGCAGGTCCACTGGCCGGAGGGGCGCTTCTCCACGCTGGCCGGCTTCGTGGAGCCCGGCGAGTCGATAGAGCAGTCGGTGGTCCGGGAGGTCTGGGAGGAGGTCGGCGTCCGGGTCGGCGCGGTCGAGTACGTCGCCAGCCAGCCCTGGCCGTTCCCGTACAGCCTGATGCTGGGCTTCACCGCACGCGCCGTCTCCTCGGAGATAGCCGTCGACGGCGAGGAGATCGAGGAAGCCCGCTGGTTCTCCCGGGAGGACCTGCGGCAGGCGATCGAGTCGGGCGAGGTGCTGCCCCCGTCGGGCATCTCCATCGCGGCCCGGCTGGTCGAGCGCTGGTACGGCAAGCCGCTGCCGCGGCCGCTCGCGCACACCGCGTGACCGCCCCGCCCGCGGACGCGCGAAGGCCCCCGCCGGCGACGGCGGGGGCCTTCCGCACACAGGGCCGCAACGGCCCCGTCCCCGGGACGGGGGCCGCGGTCAGACGGCGAGCGCCTGCTGCACCTGGGCCAGGCTCGGGTTCGTCATGACCGACTCGGTGCCGGCGGGCGAGACGACGAGCACGGTCGGGACGGTCTGGTTCCCGCCGTTCGCCTTCTCGACGAACGCCGCGGACTCCGGGTCCAGCTCGATGTTGATCTCGTTGTACGCGATGCCTTCCCGGTCCAGCTGGCTCTTCAGCCGGCGGCAGTAGCCGCACCAGGTCGTGCTGTACATCGTCACGGAACCCGTGTCCTGCATGCTGCGCTCCTTCGTGGGGTGGGGGCCTGGGTGGTCCGAGTACTCGAACGTACGGGACCGCGGAGCCATTCCCGCACCCGCGGGGCGCCCGGTACGTCAAGTACGACCGCGGCGGCCCCCCTGTGGACCGCGGATCCCGCCGGCCCCGGCAGACCTGGCAGCATGGCGGGGTGACAGCAGCAACGCCCTTCCCGTCCTTCCCTTCCGCCGCCGGGGGGCCCGACGGCCCGGCCGACGCGGTGCTCCAGGGCCTGGACCCGGAGCAGCGCGAGGTCGCCACGACCCTGCGCGGACCGGTGTGCGTGCTGGCCGGAGCCGGTACCGGCAAGACCCGGGCGATCACCCACCGCATCGCCTACGGCGTCCGGTCCGGGCAGCTCGCCCCGGCCAGTGTGCTGGCCGTCACCTTCACCAACCGGGCGGCCGGCGAGATGCGCGGCCGGCTGCGGACCCTCGGCGCGGGCGGGGTCCAGGCGCGGACCTTCCACTCGGCCGCCCTGCGCCAGCTCCAGTACTTCTGGCCGCGGGCGATCGGCGGGGACCTGCCCCGCCTCGTCGAGCGGAAGGTGCAGCTCGTCGCCGAGGCCGGCGCCCGCTGCGGCATCCGCCTCGACCGCGGCGAGCTGCGCGACGCGACCGGCGAGATCGAGTGGGCGAAGGTCACCCAGACCGTCCCCGCCGACTACCCGGCGGCCGCCCTCAAGGCGGGCCGCGAGGCCCCCCGCGACCCGGCCGAGATCGCCCAGCTGTACGGGATGTACGAGCAGCTCAAACGCGACCGCGTCCTGATCGACTTCGAGGACGTGCTGCTGCTGACCGTGGGCATCCTCCAGGACCGCCACGACATCGCCGAGCAGGTCCGCAGCCAGTACCAGCACTTCGTCGTCGACGAGTACCAGGACGTCAGCCCCCTCCAGCAGCGGCTGCTGGAGCTGTGGCTCGGCGACCGCGACAGCCTGTGCGTCGTGGGCGACGCCAGCCAGACCATCTACTCCTTCACCGGGGCCACCCCCGACCACCTGCTGGACTTCCGCCGCCGCTATCCGCACGCCACCGTCGTGAAGCTGGTCCGCGACTACCGCTCCACCCCGCAGGTCGTCCACCTCGCGAACGGGCTGCTGGCCCAGGCGAGCGGCCGGGCCGCCGACCACCGCCTCGAACTGGTCTCCCAGCGCGAGCCCGGCCCCGACCCGGTCTACGCCGAGTACGCCGACGAGCCCGCCGAGGCCGAGGGCACCGCCGCCCGGATCCGCGAGCTCATCGCCGCCGGCGTGCCCGCCGGCGAGATCGCCGTGCTCTTCCGCATCAACGCCCAGTCCGAGGTCTACGAGCAGGCCCTCGCCGACGCCGGCGTCCCCTACCAGCTGCGCGGCGCCGAGCGGTTCTTCGAGCGGGCCGAGGTGCAGAGGGCGCTGCTCGCCCTGCGCGGCGCCGCCCGCTCCGCCGGCAACGACCCCCTCCTCGACGACGTCGTCGAGCTCGGCGCCCAGGTCCGCGCCGTCCTCGGCTCCACCGGCTGGAGCCCCGAGCCGCCCGCCGGCTCGGGGGCCGTCCGCGAGCAGTGGGAGTCCCTGGCCGCGCTGGTCGCCCTCGCCGAGGACTTCGCCCGCGCCCGGCCCGGGGCGACCCTTGCGGACCTCGCCGTCGAGCTGGAGGAGCGCAGGGCCGCGCAGCACGCCCCGACCGTCCAGGGCGTCACCCTGGCCTCGCTGCACGCGGCGAAGGGCCTGGAGTGGGACGCGGTCTTCCTCGTCGGCCTCACCGACGGCATGCTGCCCATCACCTACGCCAAGACCGACGAGCAGGTCGAGGAGGAGCGCCGCCTCCTCTACGTCGGAGTCACCCGCGCGCGCCACCACCTGAACCTCTCCTGGGCCCTCTCGCGCTCCCCGGGCGGCCGGCCCTCCCGTGTGCCCAGCCGCTTCCTGAACGGCCTGCGCCCCGGCTCCGGAGGTCGTGCCTCCCGCCTCGGAGGCGGCGGCGGAGCGGGCGTGGAGCGCGGCCCGGCCCGCGGGCGGGCGCGCCGCGGGCCCGTACGCTGCCGGGTCTGCGGCCGGACGCTGACCGAGGCCGGCGAGATGAAGCTGATGCGCTGCGAGGACTGCCCGACCGACATGGACGAGGGCCTGTACGAGCGGCTGCGCGCGTGGCGCGGGATCCAGGCCGGCCGGCAGGGCCTGCCCGCCTACTGCGTCTTCACCGACAAGACGCTGATGGCGATCGCGGAGGCGGCGCCCGGCGAGGCGGGGGAGCTGGCGGTGATCCCCGGAGTGGGCGGCCGCAAGTTCGACCGGTACGGGGCCGATGTCCTGGCCATCTGCGCAGGCAGGGAGCCCGCAGGAGGGGACGGCGCCGACGCGTGAAAACTCGTCGGAAAAATAGTTTGCACATGCCCGCCGGATCCCCATAGGTTCTTAGCAACGGAAACGGTGGCTTCTGAGAAGCTCCGACTCTGTGCTGTACTTATCCGAATACGCATGGGACAGGCCCCCGGGCCCCCGTCCCCGAGACGCCGAGAGGAGGCGAGACCAGTGACCAGCTTCATCAACACCACCGCAATGACCGATCGCTCGGTCGCCGCTTCCTGCGCCCTCGGCTCCTCCTCGCTCCTCCCGCTCACGGGTACCGGTCTGTCCGCGATTTCCGCCGACAGCCGCGCCCTGCTGGCCGCGCCCGCCGCGCTGCTCGCGAGCGAGCGGAATGAGCGACCGACCCAGGCACCGGTGGCAGTAAAGGCAGAAGCCCAGGCGCACGCCTATGGCTTTGCCGCGGCCGGTGCCGGATCCAAGACGAAGCAGACGAAGCAGCAGCACCACCTGATGTGGGCCTTCCGTGGGCTCGAACCCTGGAGTGATCCAGCCTGATCCAGCGATCAGGCCGGCGCCTTCAGGGCCGCGGAACCCCACCCGGGATCCGCGGCCCTTCTGTTTGTCCCCGAACGGGGACGGCAGTCCGAAGGAGCCTCGGGACTGGCAAGACCAGGTACCAGCCGCCCCCGGCCGAACCGGGCCGGAACGACTAGACGAACAAGACGAGGAAGAAAACACCGTGCAACTCGAAGCGCACGCCCCGTCCGTACCGCAGACCCAGACGATCTCCCCGCCCGCAGTCCCGGAGGACCCCGCCTTGACTCCCCTCACCGCGCTGACCGCGCTCGACGACGCCATCGAGAACCTCGGCGTACCCGTCGCCTGCCGCACCTACGACCCGGAGGTCTTCTTCGCCGAGTCCCCGGCCGACGTCGAGTACGCGAAGTCGCTCTGCCGCACCTGCCCGCTCGTCGAGGCCTGCCTCGCCGGCGCGCTGGAGCGCCGCGAGCCCTGGGGCGTCTGGGGCGGCGAGCTCTTCGTCCAGGGTGTGGTCGTGGCCCGCAAGCGGCCCCGCGGCCGCCCGCGCAAGAACCCGGTTGCCTCGGCATGAAAGCCATCGGAACCATCGACCGCCCCCTGACGCACGACCCCCTGAAGCAGGCCCCCATGACCGCCCACACGACGAGCGAGAAGCCGCACGGCTCCGCCCCCGCAGACTTCACCACCACCGGCGCGATCACCTCGCGTCAGAACAGGACCCGCGAAATGCAACTCATCCCAGAAGCCCTGGCCCGTGCCCATATGGACGACCGGATGCGTGAGGCCGACGCCGAGCGTCGCGCCCTGCGCCTGGTCGCCGCCCGCCGCATGCAGCGGCGAGCCGAGCGCGTCTCGCTGCGCGCCCGCAGGGCCCTCGCCATGGCCGTCATGCACTGACCGCAGCCGCCGCGCCGCCACCACCCCGGCGGCGCACCGGCCACTCCGGGGGGACCGGTCCGCACGGACCGGTCCCCCCGGTGCGTTGCGGTGCCGCGCGGCCGCGCCGGGGATATCGTCTGGAGGTGGACCAGCAGACTCCCCCTCCCGACCCGTCGGGAACCGAGCCCGAGCCCGCCGTCTGCGCGCGCTGCGGCGCACGGTCCCCCGGCGGCGCCCCGCCCACCTGGACCTGCTCCGTGGAGAACGGGACCAGACAGTACTTCTGCGTGGACTGCGCCCGCGCCAACCTCCGCGCGATCGAGGGCCGCCTCGACTCGTCCTGGTGGTGACCGCCGCACGCGCCCCCGGCCCGCTCACTCCTCCGGCAGGAACCCCGGCAGCCACGACTCCAGTTCACCGCGCAGCCGCACCGTCGCCCCGAGCTGGCACAGCACCCCGATGGTGCTCAACGTCACCCGGTGGATCAGCAGGTACGACGGCGGCAGGTTGATCTGCCGGCCCAACTGGTGCGCGGGGGAACGCGGATCGGCTATCCGGGCCGCCTGCCCGCGCAGCCACGACCGCGTGAAGGTGAACTCCTCCGCCTCGACGGGCTCGACGATCGGCCTGAGGTACTCCAGCACCGCCTGCGGGTCCAGCTCGATGGACTCCCGCACGAACCCCTCGCCGCGCAGGTGCCCGTACATCCCCTCGGCGTCGTCCTCCAGCGTCATCCGCAGGGAGGTGCCGATCGGCTCCGGCCAGCCGCCCGGCAGCCGGTCGACCGTGCCGAAGTCCAGCACGCCCAGCCGCAGCCGGCCGCCTTCCCCCTCGATGAGCCGGAAGTTGCCCGGATGCGGATCCGCGTGCAGCAGCCCCGTCCGCGCCGGGCCGGTGAAGAGGAACCGGGCCAGCAGCTGCCCGGCACGGTCCCGCTCCTCCTGCGTGCCGCCGGATATCACCTCCGACAGCGGGGTCCCCTCCAGCCATTCCGACACCAGCACCTGCTCGCCCTGGTGCACCACCCGCGGCACCACCACGTCCGGATCGTCCTCGAACGCCTCCGCGTGCGTCCGCTGCGCCTCGGCCTCCAGGCCGTAGTCGAGCTCCTCCGCGACCCGCTCCTGCATCTCCAGGATCAGCGGCTTGAGGTCCATCCCCGGCACCAGCGGCCCCAGCAGCCCCGCGAACCGCCCCAGTTGGCGCAGATCCGACAGCAACGCCTCCCCGGCCCCCGGGTACTGCACTTTGACGGCCACCTCCCGGCCGTCGTGCCACACCGCCCGGTGCACCTGGCCGATCGACGCCGCCGCGGCCGGCTTGTCCTCGAACTCGCGGAAAGACTCCCGCCATTCCGGCCCCATGCGCTCGGCCAGCACCTGGTGGACCGTCTGCGCGGGCAGCGGCGGCGCCGCCTCCTGAAGCTTGGTCAGAGCCGCCCGGTAAGGACCGGCGAAGTCCTCCGGCAGGGCCGACTCGAAGACGGAGAGCGCCTGCCCCAGCTTCATGGCACCGCCCTTCAGCTCGCCGAGGGTGCGGAACAGCTGGTCGGCGGTGCGCTGCTGGATCTCGCGCGCCACGATCTCCGCCGACTTGCCGCCGATCCGCTTCCCCAGCCCCCAGGTGGCCCGGCCCGCGATGCCGAGCGGCAGAGCGGCCAGCTTGACGGTACGGGTGACCGCCTTCCGGGGAAGATCAGACATGCGCCCCTCCAATTCCCAGAGTGCCGTGCCGCAGGCGGCGGT
>NZ_RPSE01000145.1:0-13480 GCF_003949955.1 Streptomyces sp. WAC05292 | reverse complement strand
GTGCGGGCGGGGCGGAGGGCCCCGGGGACCGCGGCGGCTCTAGAGGTGCTTGTAGACGTCGTCGAGGGAGATCCCGCGCGCGACCATCATCACCTGGACGTGGTAGAGCAGCTGGGAGATCTCCTCGGCGGCGGCTTCCTTGCCCTCGTACTCGGCGGCCATCCAGACCTCGGCGGCCTCCTCGACGACCTTCTTGCCGATGGCGTGGACGCCCTTGGCGACCAGCTCGGCGGTGCGGGAGGTGCCGGGGTCGCCGTCAGCGGCCTTGGCCTGGAGCTCGGCGAAGAGCTCTTCGAAGGTTTTGTTCGCCATGATGGTCCTCAGGATAGGGGGTCCTCCGCCGCCACTCAGCGCCAGGGTTCGCTGACGGACCGCAGGGTGGCCGCGGTGGAGACGGCGGCGATGACCGCTTCGTGCCCCTTGTCCTCGTTCGATCCCTCAAGGCCGGCGCGGTCCAGCGCCTGCTCCTCGTTGTCGCAGGTCAGGACGCCGAAGCCGACGGGGACTCCGGTGTCGATCGACACCTGCACCAGGCCCTGGGTGACGCCCTGGCACACGTAGTCGAAGTGCGGGGTGCCGCCGCGGATGACCACTCCGAGGGCGACGACGGCATCGTAGCCGCGACCGGCGAGCACCTTTGCCACGACCGGGAGCTCGAAGCTGCCGGGGACCCGGAGCAGGGTGGGCTCGTCGATGCCGAGTTCGTGGAGGGCGCGCAGGGCGCCGTCGACGAGTCCGTCCATGACCTTCTCGTGCCACTGCGCCGCGATGACCGCGACCCGCAGGTCGCCGCAGTTCCTCACGCTGAGTTCGGGTGCGCCCTTGCCGCTCACTGCTGTACTCCTCGGTGGTTCGTTGTCCGTGGTTCGCTGTTCGTGTGTCGCTGGTGGTGCGGGCGGGTCCGCCGGGCCCGGGGCCGGGCTCCGCGGGGTGCCGCCGGGGTGGCTGCTACTGGTTGCCGCAGGCGGTGGGGACGGTCTCGCCGAGCCACGGCAGGTCGTGGCCCATGCGGTCCCGCTTGGTGCGCAGGTACCGCAGGTTGTGCTCGCCGGCCTCGACGGGCATCGGCTCGCGGTCGGTGACGGCGATGCCGTGCCGGACGAGGGCCGCGGTCTTGTCGGGGTTGTTGGTGAGCAGGCGGACGCTGCGGACTCCGAGGTCGGCGAGCATCTGCGCGCCTGCGGCGTAGTCGCGGGCGTCGGCGGGGAGGCCGAGCTCCAGGTTGGCGTCGAGGGTGTCGCGGCCGCGCTCCTGGAGTTCGTACGCGCGGAGCTTGGACAGCAGTCCGATGCCGCGGCCCTCGTGGCCGCGCAGGTAGACGACGACGCCGCGGCCCTCCTCCTTGATGCGGGCCATGGAGGCGTGCAGCTGGGGGCCGCAGTCGCAGCGCAGGGAGTGGAAGATGTCGCCGGTGAGGCACTCGGAGTGGACGCGGACGAGGACGTCGCTGCCGTCGCCGATCTCTCCGTGGACGAGGGCGACGTGCTCGACGCCGTCGACGGTGGAGCGATATCCGTAGGCGGTGAAGTCGCCGAAGGAGGTGGGCAGGTTGACCTCGGCCTCGCGGCGGACGGTCGGCTCGGCGGAGCGGCGGTAGGCGATCAGGTCCTCGATGGAGATGATCGTCAGGCCGTGCTTGCGGGCGAAGGGGATGAGCTCGGGCAGGCGCAGCATGACGCCGTCCTCGCCGGCGATCTCCACGATGGCGCCGACGGGTCGCAGGCCCGCGAGGCGGGCGAGATCGACGGCGGCCTCGGTGTGGCCGTTGCGGACGAGGACGCCCCCGGGCTTGGCGCGGAGCGGGAAGATGTGGCCGGGGCGCACGAAGTCGGCGGGCTCACAGGCGCCGTCGGCCAGCATGCGCAGGGTGGTGGCGCGGTCGGCGGCGGAGATGCCGGTGGTCACGCCGTGGGCGGCGCTCGCGTCGACGGAGACGGTGAAGGCGGTCTTCATCGACTCGGTGTTGTGCTGGACCATCTGGGGCAGTTCGAGCCGCTCCAGCTCGTCGGCCTCCATGGGGGCGCAGATCAGACCGCGGCACTCGCTCATCATGAACGCGACGATCTCGGGGGTGATCTTCTCCGCGGCGACGACGAGGTCGCCCTCGTTCTCGCGGTCCTCGTCGTCGACGACGACGACCGGGCGGCCGGCGGCGATGTCGCGGACGGCCTGCTCGACGGGGTCGAGCCGGAACGGCTCGTCGAGGAGGGAGTCGAAGTCGGGAACGGGCTTGAGGGCGGTCATGCCGTTGCTCCTTCCAGGGCCGGGGCGGGGGTGGTGCGCGAGCGCCGGTACCAGTCGTGCGCGCCCCAGAGGACGAGCGCGAAGTAGACGACGTAGACGAGGCCGGAGAACGCCAGTCCGCCGGTGAAGGCGAGGGGGACGCCGACGAGGTCGACGAGGAGCCAGGCGAACCAGAACTCGACGAGGCCGCGGGCCTGGGCGACCATCGCGACGACGGTGCCGACGAAGATGTAGGCGTCGGCCCAGGGGCTCCACGACAGGTTCGGGTAGAGGGTGAACAGGCCGCCGACGGCGAGGGTGCCGAGGGCGGCGCCTGCCAGGAAGAGGCCGCGCTCGGTCCAGGTGGCGGTGCGGACGGCGATGGAGCCGTCCTGGGCCTGCCGCCGGCCGAGGTGCCAGGCGCGCCAGCCCCAGGCGGCCACGCCGATCACGAGGAGCTGCTTGCCGACGCCGCCGGCGAGGTGGGCGGAGGCGTAGGCGGCGATCAGGACGAGGCCGGAGAGCAGCTGGGCGGGCCAGGTCCACAGGGAGCGGCGCCAGCCGAGGGCGAGGGCGGCCAGGCCCAGGAGGTTGCCGATCATGTCGGACCAGATGACCTTCTGCCCGAAGACGGTGAAGGCTTCGGCGTTCAGCCAGCCCAGCGCGTTCACGGGGTGTCCTCCTCGGCTGCGGCGGCGGTCGCCGCGAGGGGGTCGACCCCGGCGGCGAGGAGGCGCTCGACGTACTTGGCGAGGACGTCGACCTCCAGGTTGACGGGGTCGCCGGGCTGCTTGGTGCCGAGCGTGGTCAGCGCGAGCGTGGTGGGGATGAGGCTGATGGTGAAGTGGTCGGCGGCGGCCTCGACGACGGTGAGGCTGACGCCGTCGACGGTGATGGAGCCCTTCTCGACGACGTACCGGGCGAGGTTGCCCGGGAGGGAGACCTTGACGAGCTCCCAGTGCTCGGAGGGGGTGCGGGAGAGGATCTCGCCGGTGCCGTCGACGTGGCCCTGGACGAGGTGGCCGCCGAGGCGTCCGCCGAGGGCCATGGGGCGTTCGAGGTTGACGCGGGAGCCGGGGCGCAGGGCGCCGAGGCTGGAGCGGTTGAGGGTCTCCTGCATGACGTCGGCGGTGAACTCGCCGCCGGCGGTCTCCACGACGGTGAGGCAGACCCCGTTGACGGCGATGGAGTCGCCGTGCTTGGCGCCGTCGGTGACGAGGGGGCCGCGCAGGCGGAAGCGGGAGGCCTCGGCGAGCTGCTCGACGGCGGTGACCTCGCCCAGTTCTTCGACGATTCCGGTGAACACTCAGTGCTCCTTGGGGGCGGTGGGGACGGCGGTGATGCGCAGGTCGGTGCCGGTGCGGACGGCCTCGGTGATGTCGAGGCGGACCGCGTCGGCGATGTTCGTGATGCCGGCGCCTGCGAGGGCGGCGGGGCCGGCGCCCAGGAGGGCGGGGGCGAGGTAGCCGATGACGCGGTCGACGGCTCCGGCTTCGAGGAAGGCCCCGGCGAGGGTGGGTCCGCCTTCGAGGAGGAGGGAGCGGACGCCCCGCTCGTACAGCGCGGCGAGCAGGTCGGCGACGGGGATCCGGCCGTCCTTCGGGGTGATCCGGAGGAGGTCGGTTCCGGAGGGCAGGTGCCGGGTGTCGGCGTCGTCGGCGACGACGAGGAGGGTGGGCGCGGAGCCGTCGAGGATGCGGGCGCCGGCCGGGGCGGTGGCGCGGGGGTCGAGGGCGATGCGCAGGGGCTGGGCGGCGCCGTCGATGCCTCGGACGGCGAGGTGGGGGTCGTCGGCGCGGAGGGTGCCGGCGCCGACGAGGACGGCGTCGGACTCGGCGCGCAGCCGGTGGACGTCGGCGCGGGACTCCGGGGAGGTGATCCAGCGGCTGGTGCCGTCGGCGGCCGCGCTGCGGCCGTCGAGGGTGGCCGCGTACTTCCAGGTGACGTGGGGGCGGCCGAGGCGGACGGCGGTCAGCCAGGCGGTGTTGCCGGCGGCGGCCTCGGCTTCGAGGAATCCGCCGCGGACGTCCAGGCCGGCGCCGTGCAGGGTGGTGGCGCCGCCGCCGGCCTGCGGGTTCGGGTCGGTGACGGCGTAGACGACGCGGCTGACGCCGGCGTCGATCAGGGCCTGGGCGCAGGGTCCGGTGCGGCCGGTGTGGTTGCAGGGTTCGAGGGTGACGTAGGCGGTGGCGCCGCGGGCCGCGGGTCCGGCGTCGCGGAGGGCGTGGACCTCGGCGTGGGGGCCGCCGGCGCGCTGGTGCCAGCCTTCGCCGACGACGGCGCCGGAGGCGTCGGTGAGGACGCAGCCGACGACGGGGTTGGGGCTGGTGCGGCCGAGTCCGCGGGCGGCGAGCGCGATGGCGCGGCGCATGGCGCGGGTGTCCGCTTCCGCGTCGTGCGGTGCGGCGTGCGCGGCGTCGTGGGGTGCCACCGGGTCCTCCTGCCTCGTCGGGCACGGACTCCGGGGCTGTCGGGATACGACAGATAGAGCGGTCCAGGCACGCAGGGACGCCGAGGCCGGAGGAAACGGTCCGCCCGGGGCGCGTCCGCGAGGAAGCGCTGGTGGACCGCCGACGGCGGCGTACCGGTGACTGCCCGCCGCGCACTGCCTCCCATCCGGACTTTAACCGTCGGTCCAGGAATTTCACCTGGTCAACCGGCCGCTGGCTGCGGACGGGTCGCGGACTATACCGCCGGTTCGGAATTGCACCGACCCCGGAGTGCGCTGCTACTGGTACTCCCGACCAGTCTGCCACGGGCGATCGGCACCCATACAGGCGAAGTGCTGTGGCCTGGGTCACAGGGTGGGGTCGGGCGGGTGAGTCCGTCACGTCGCTTCCGTGATTGGTCCAGACCTATTGACGCCTTGGTCTAGTCCTCTTAACGTTCCCTTCATCCTCCCCGGGAGAGCCCGCCGGACGTGCGCACGCCGCGGGCCAACACGCACCACCTGTCTGCATGTTGTGTCCTGCCACCTCCCCTCCCCAGGAGGCTCAATGCTGTCCCCCACACGAACGAGGGCGATGCTCCTGGCATCCGGCGCGGCGATCGCCGGACTGCTGGCGGGCGGGCTCTCGGCGGGCGTCTCGCACGCCGCCGACAACGAGAGCTGTCGGCCCGACGGGCTCTACAAGACGGCCGGGGTCGACGTCCCCTACTGCTCGGTCTACGACACCGAGGGCCGCGAGAAGATGGGCGCCGACCACCAGCGGCGCGTCATCGGCTACTTCACCGGCTGGCGCACCGGCAAGAACGGCCAGCCCGCCTACCTGGTGAACAACATCCCGTGGGACAAGGTCACCCACATCAACTACGCCTTCGCGCACGTCGGGGGCGACAACAAGATCTCCGTCGGCGCGGACACCGCGGCGAACGAGGCCACCGGGATGACCTGGCCGGGCGTCGCCGGCGCCGAGATGGACCCGGCGCTCCCCTACAAGGGGCACTTCAACCTGCTGACGAAGTTCAAGAAGCAGCACCCCGACGTCAAGACCCTGATCTCGGTCGGCGGCTGGGCGGAGACCGGCGGCTACTTCGGCCCGGACGGCAAGCGCGTGGGCTCCGGCGGCTTCTACACCATGGCCACCAACGCGGACGGCTCCGTCAACCAGGCGGGCATCGACACCTTCGCCGACTCCGCGGTCGCCTTCGTCAAGAAGTACGGGTTCAACGGCGTCGACATCGACTACGAGTACCCGACCTCGATGAAGGACGCCGGCAACCCGCTGGACTGGCAGATCGCCAACGCCCGACGCGGCGGCCTCGTCAAGGGCTACGCCGCCCTGATGAAGACCCTGCGCCAGAAGCTCGACCAGGCCGGCGCCGCCGACGGCAGGCACTACATGCTCACCGTCGCCGCCCCGTCCTCCGGCTACCTGCTGCGCGGCATGGAGACCTTCCAGGTGCAGCAGTACCTGGACTACGTCAACATCATGTCCTACGACCTGCACGGCGCCTGGAACGAGTACGTCGGCCCGAACGCCTCGCTCTTCGACGACGGCAAGGACGGCGAGCTCGCCGCCGCCGGGGTGTACGGCTCCCAGCAGTACGGCGGCATCGGCTACCTCAACACCGACTGGGCGTACCACTACTTCCGCGGCTCCATGCCGGCCGGCCGCATCAACATCGGCCTGCCGTACTACACCCGCGGCCACAAGAACGTCCAGGGCGGCACGGACGGCCTGTGGGGCAAGGCGGCGGCGACAAGCTGCCCGGCGGGCTCCGGGCTGTCCAAGTGCGGCGACGGTGCGGTCGGCATCGACAACCTGTGGCACGACAAGGACGACAACGGCAACGAGTCCCCTGCGGGCTCCAACCCGATGTGGCACGCCAAGAACCTCGAGCAGGGGATCGTCGGCGACTACGTCACCCAGTACGGCTTCCCCGCGGGCACCACGCTGACCGGCACCTACGCCCGCAAGTACGACTCGACCCTGGTCGCGCCGTGGCTGTGGAACGCGCAGAAGAAGGTCTTCCTCTCCACCGAGGACGAGCAGTCCGTGGCCGCCAAGGCCGACTACGTGGTCGACCGCGGCATCGGCGGCACGATGGTCTGGGA
This sequence comes from Streptomyces sp. WAC05292, assembly GCF_003949955.1. Lineage (NCBI taxonomy): Bacteria > Bacillati > Actinomycetota > Actinomycetes > Kitasatosporales > Streptomycetaceae > Streptomyces > Streptomyces sp. WAC05292. The sequence continues at coordinate 6,699 of NZ_RPSE01000145.1, read as the reverse complement.
GATGGCCGGCGACTACGCCTGGAACGCCGCCAAGGGCCAGTACGAGATGGGCTCCACGCTCACCTCGCTGATGTACGACAAGTTCAGGTCGGCCTCCCCGTACGGGGCGAAGAAGGCGGGCGCCACCGCGCTGCCGGCCCAGGCCGTGGACGTGAAGGCCGAGTTCGGCGACTTCAAGCTCGGCGACTCCAACTACCCGCTCACCCCGAAGATCAAGATCACCAACAACACGAAGACGGCCCTGCCGGGCGGCACCGAGTTCCAGTTCGACTACGCGACCTCGGCCCCGGACAACGCCTCGGACCAGTCCGGCTTCGGCACGAAGGTGATCAGCAGCGGGCACACCGGCAACAACGTCGGCGGCCTGAAGGGCGACTTCCACCGGGTCTCGCTGAAGCTGCCGGCCTGGCAGTCGCTCGCCCCGGGCGCCTCCGTCGACCTGGCGTTCAACTACTACCTGCCGGTGTCCACCCCCTCCAACTGGACGGTGAACATCGCCGGGACGGTGTACGCCCTCGCCGGGGACCTGGCGCGCGGCACCGCCGTGGTCGAGCCGGGCGGCGGTTCGCAGCCGCCCACCAGCCAGCCGCCGACCAGCCAGCCGCCCACGAGCCAGCCCCCGACCAGCCCGCCCCCGGGCGGCACCTGCACCAACCCGGCGTACAAGGCCGGCGACGTGTACACCGCGGGCACGGTGGTCTCCCACAAGGGCCGCAACTGGAAGGCCCAGTGGTGGACGCAGAACGAGGAGCCGGGCACGACCGGCCAGTGGGGCGTCTGGAAGGACCTCGGCGCCTGCTGACGCACCGCCCCCGCACCTGACGCGGGCGGCACGGTGAAGGGACCCGGTGGCCCGGCGGCCACCGGGTCCCCGCACGTCCGAGGCCCGGCGGCGCCCCGTACGCTGCTGCGGTGACCACCACTGCGGCAGACCGCTCGGCCGAGTTCGAGCAGCACCGCCCCCGGATGTTCGGCATCGCCTACCGCATGCTCGGCTCCGCGGCGGAGGCCGAGGACACCGTCCAGGACACGTGGCTGCGCTGGAGCGCCGCCGACCGCGGCGACGTCGTGCACCCGGGGGCCTGGCTCGCCAAGGCCGTCACCCACCTGTGCCTCAACCGCCTCACCTCCGCGCGGGCCCGGCGCGAGGCGTACGTCGGCCCCTGGCTCCCGGAGCCGGTCCTCACCGGGGACGGGGCGCTGGGGCCGCTGGAGTCGGCCGAGCAGCGCGACAGCGTCTCGACTGCCCTGCTGCTGCTCCTGGAACAGCTCACTCCGGTGGAGCGGGCGGTGTACGTGCTGCGCGAGGCCTTCGCGTACGGGCACCGGGAGATCGCCGGGCTGCTGGACGTGTCCGAGGCCAACAGCCGCCAGCTCCACCGGCGGGCCTCGGCGCGCGTCGCCGCCGGGAGGGCCGCCGCGGACGGCGGCGGGGACGGGGACGGCCCGGCCGCCGGCCGGGTCCGGCGCTTCCAGCCGGACCCCGCGCAGTGGCAGGTGCTGGTCGAGAGCTTCCTCGCGGCGGCACGCGACGGCGACCTGGCCCGCCTGGAGGGCATGCTCGCCGCGGACGTCCGGTGCGTCTCGGACGGCGGCGGCGTCGTCAGCGCCGCCCGGCGGCCGATCGAGGGCCGGGCCAAGGTGGCCCGCTTCCTGGCCGGCACCGCGCGCAAGTACGGGGCGGCCCTGCCGGTCGCGGTCGCGTCCGTCAACGGGGAACCCGCCCTGCTCGCCGGCGGGGCGGCAGTCGTCATGCAGGTGGACTTCGAGGACGGCCTGGTCAGCGAGGTGCGGACGATCCTGAACCCGGAGAAGCTGGAGTTCCTGGCGCAGCAGCTGTCACATGCGCCGGGGCTGTCCAATCCACACCGGTGAACGCACTCTCCGGCGAAGGGACAGGCACACCATGAGCACCATCCTGGTCACCGGCGGAACCGGGACCCTCGGCAGGCGGGTCACCGCCCGGCTGCGGGCCGCCGGCCACGAGGTACGGGTCCTCAGCCGCCGCTCCGAGCAGTACCCCGTCGACCTGCGGGACGGCACGGGGCTCGACGCGGCGATGGCGGGGGCCCAGGTGGTCGTGCACTGCGCGTCCTCGCCGCGGGGCGGGGACGACGCGGCCGCCGGGCACCTGATCGCGGCGGCCCGGCGGGCCGGGACCGTCACGAACCTCGTCTACATCTCCATCGTCGGCGTGGACGTCGTGCCGCTGGGCTACTACCGCGTCAAGCACCGGGTGGAGCGGATGCTGCTGGAGTCCGGGCTGGGCGTGACGATCCTGCGGACGACGCAGTTCCACGACCTGGTGGCGGCGGTGGCCCGGACGCTGGCCAAGGTGCCGGCGGGGCCGGTGCCCGTGCCCAAGGGGGTCCGGGTGCAGCCGATCGCGGTGGAGGAGGTCGCCGACCGGCTGGCGGGGCTGGCGGTGCCCGCCGCGGGCGGGCGCGTCCCGGACATGGGCGGGCCCGAGGTGCGGCTGCTGGCGGGCTGGGTGCGGGCGTACCGGGGGTTCGTACGCGGCGGGAACCTCGCGCCGGACCACGCGGTGGGCACGGTGCGCTTCGCGGACTTCCTGGCGGAGGGCGGCGGGCGCACCTGAGCCGCCGCGCGGCGGGCACCGGACGGAGGACGGCAGGCGCCGGGCGGCAGGCGCCGGGCGGCACGCGGCAGGAGTCGGGCGGCACGCGGCAGGAGCCGGGCGGCGGCCGCGGGGCGTCAGCCGAAGATCGATGCCTGGGCGGATTCCGCCGCGGCGAGGCGGGCGCCCGCCAGGACCGCCGCGTCGCCGAGGGCGGTGGCGCGGACCTCCGTCGGGACCGGGCTGAGGGCGGCGAGGCGGCGGGCGACGCGCTCCGCGAGGGCGGGTCCGCCCGCGTGCCCGAGTTCGCCGCCGAGGACGACGCAGCCGGGGTCCAGGATCGCCGCGACGGCCGCCGCGCCCAGGGCGAGGCGTTCCGCCAGGGCGTCGAGGAAGGCCTCCCCCGCGGCCCCCGCCACCGCGTCCGCCACCGGCCCGGTGAAGCCGTGCGCGGCGGCCAGCCCGGTCACCGCGGCCCGCCCGGCGAGGGCGTGGAAGCCGCCCTCGCAGCCCGCGGCCGAGGGCAGGGAGCCGGTGCCCGGCACGGGCAGGAAGCCGATCTCGCCCGCTCCGCCGGAGGCGCCGCGCCGCAGCCGGCCGTCGAGGACCACGGCCGCGCCGACGCCCGCGCCGAGCCACAGCAGGACGAAGGAGCCGGCGTCCCGTGCGGCGCCGGCCCGCTGCTCGGCCAGCGCCGCGAGGTTGGTCTCGTTCTCCACGGAGACCGCCGCGGGCAGCCGTCGCCGCAGCGCCGCGACCAGGTCGCGGTGCCAGGCCGGCAGCCCGGCGGTGCTGCGCAGACCGCCGCCGTCCGGGGCCACCAGGCCGGGCGCGCCGACCACGACGGTGTGCAGGGGGTCCGCTCCGGCCTCCCGGGCCAGCGCCTCCAGGACGTCGACTGCCTCGTCGACGGCGTCGACCGGGAGGGCGGCGCGGGCCAGGGGCCGTCCCAGCAGGTCGGTGACGACGGCGGTCGCGCTGTCCGTGCGCACGTCCAGGGCGGCGAGGTGGGCCCGCCGGGCGACGAGCCCGTACAGCCGGGCGTTGGGGCCGCGGCGCCTGGCGCCGGCCTCGCCGACGACCTCGACCAGTCCGGCCTGCGCGAGCCGTTCGACGAGGTCGGCGACCGAGGGCCGGGACAGGCCGGTCATCTCCTTGAGCTGAGCGGCCGTCAGCGGGCCCTCGTCCCTGAGGAGTCGCAGGGCGAGGCGGTCGTTGAGGACGCGGGCCGTGCTCGGCGAGGCAGGAGCGGGGGCGGGGGCCGGGGCGGTCCGGGCCTGGGCGGCAGTCACGGCGCCCATCCTAGGCAGTGCGGCCCCTCACCATCAGGCAGGCTTCCTGATAGTTTGATCGGCATGACCGGCGAACCCGCATCCAGTCCGGCGCGCCTGCGCTCCGCACGTCTGGCCATCGCGGCCGTCTTCTGCGTCCACGGCGCCGTCACCGGCTCCCTCGCCACCCGCATTCCGTGGATCCAGGAGCACGCCGGCCTCGGGCCCGGAGCCCTCGGACTGGCCCTCGCCTTCCCCGCCCTCGGCGCGGCGCTCGCGATGCCGCTCGCCGGGCGGGTCAACCACCGGCTCGGCGCGCGGACGGCGCTGCGCGTCCTGCTCGCCGCGTGGACGCTGTCGCTCGCCCTGCCGGCCCTCTCGCCCGACCTGCCCGTGCTCTGCGCCGCACTGCTGGTGTACGGGGCCGCATCCGGTATGTCGGACGTGGCGATGAACGCGCTCGGCGTGGAGACGGAGAACCGCGTCGGCCGGTCGATCATGTCCTCGCTGCACGGCATGTGGAGCGCGGGGGCCCTGCTGGGGTCCGCCGCGGGCACCGCGGCCGCGCACCTGGGGGCCGACGCCCGCTGGCACCACCTCTTCGCGGCGCTCGCCCTGACCGCCGCCGGGCTGGTCGCCGCGAACGGGGTGCTGGACCTGCGCAGCCCGGCGGACGAGCCCGCGCCGCCGCACTTCGCGCTGCCGCCGCGGTCGGCGCTGCTGATCGGCGCGGTGGGCTTCTGCGCGGTGTTCGCCGAGGGGGCGAGCCTGGACTGGTCCGCGGTCTACCTGCGGGACGTGCTGGACGCGGACGCCGGGCCGGCGGCCGCCTGCACCACCGCGTTCGCACTGACGATGGCGCTGGCCCGGTTCGCCGGCGACCGGGTGGTCGACCGGTTCGGAGCGGTGCGCACGGTCCGGGCGGGCGGTGTGCTGGCCACGGCGGGCGGACTGCTCGTGGTGACCGCGCGGCACCCGGCGGCGGCCATCGGCGGCTTCGCGCTGATCGGGCTCGGCGTGGCGGTGGTGGTGCCGCTGGCCTTCGCGGCCGCGGCGCGCAGCGGCCCGGAGCCGGCGCAGGCCATCGCGGGCGTCGCGACGATCACGTACACGTCCGGGCTGATCGCACCGTCGGCGATCGGCGCGGTGGCGGACGCGACGTCGCTCGTGGTCTCCTTCGCCCTGGTGACCGCGCTGGCGGTGGTGCTGACCGCCGGCGCGTCCGTCCTGCGGCCGCGGGCCGCCGCCGGGGGGATGGGCGCCTCCGCCAACCGGGGCGAAACCACTGGTATACGGCCGTAATATGACGCTGGCCGCACCGGCCGGCCGTGATCCGCGCGCCTGACATACGGTACGGCGGGCATGCTTGGCGACCGGATCGACGGAAGTGGTGGGACATGGGCCTCGGCGTGGGCTGGACGCTGCACGGAGACGGGCGGACCCCCGCCCCCGGGGCGGTGGTGCGGCCGGACGAGCGGCTGTCGTGGCCGCGTACCGCGGGGCTGGGCGCCCAGCACGTCGTGGCGATGTTCGGCGCGAGCTTCGTCGCGCCGGTCCTGATGGGCCTGGACCCGAACCTCGCCATCATGATGTCCGGCATCGCCACGGCCGTCTTCCTGCTGGCGACCCGCGGGCGGGTCCCGTCGTACCTGGGCTGCTCCCTGTCGTTCGTCGGCGTCGCCGCGGCGATCCGCGCCTCGGGCGGGGACAGCGCGGTGGTGACCGGAGCCGTGTTCACGGTGGGGGCCGCGCTGTTCCTGGCCGGCCTGGCCGTGCAGCGCTTCGGCGCGCGGATCATCCACGCGACGATGCCGCCGGTGGTGACGGGCGCGGTGGTGATGCTGATCGGCTTCAACCTGGCGCCGGTGACGGCTTCGACGTACTGGCCGCAGGACCAGTGGACCGCGCTGCTGGTGATGCTGTTCACCGGGCTGGCCGTGGTGTGCCTGCGCGGCTTCTGGTCGCGCATCGCGATCTTCCTGGGGCTGATCTTCGGCTATGCGGTCTCGGCCCTGTTCGACCTGCTCTTCGGCAAGATCCACTCGCCGGCGGGCGGCACGGAGGCGGTCGACCACTGGCGCCTGGACCTGTCCGGCGTCGCCAAGGCCGACTGGATCGGCCTGCCCTCCTTCCACGCCCCGCAGTTCGAGTGGTCGGCGATCCTGATCGCCCTGCCCGTGGTGATCGCCCTGATCGCGGAGAACGCCGGGCACATCAAGGCCGTCGGCGAGATGACCGGCGACCCGCTGGACGACACCCTCGGCACGGCCATCGCCGCCGACGGAGCCGCCTCGATGCTCTCGACCGCGGTCGGCGGCCCGCCGAACACGACGTACTCCGAGAACATCGGCGTCATGGCGGCGACCCGGGTCTACTCCACGGCCGCCTACTGGGCGGCGGCGGGCTTCGCCCTCCTCTTCGGCCTGTGCCCGAAGTTCGGCGCGGTCGTCGCGGCGATCCCCGGCGGGGTCCTCGGCGGGATCACCGTCATCCTGTACGGCATGATCGGGCTGCTCGGCGCCCAGATCTGGCTCAACGGCCGCGTGGACCTGCGCAACCCGCTGAACCTCGTGCCGGCGGCCGCGGGCATCGTCATCGGCGTCGGCGGGGTCGAACTCCGCATCACCGACACCTTCGTGCTCGGCGGGATCGCCCTCGGCACCCTCGTGGTGATCACCGGCTACCACGCGCTCCGCTTCTTCGCCCCCGCCCACCTGAAGGAGCAGCCGCCGCTGCTCGACGCGGGCACCTCCGACTACGACCGCGAGGACGGCCCCGCGCCGGACGGCACCGGCGGGGGCGCCGCGGAGGGCCCGTCCGGCCGGGGCCCGCGTCCCTGACCCGGGCGGC